>NZ_JAPUEW010000092.1:0-36982 GCF_027492335.1 Klebsiella sp.
CATTTGGCGATCGCACCAGCTCAAGCGTTATCGGTATCGTGCTGCGATAACTTCAGCTTGAGCGAAGAAACCAAAGACTAAATCCCTTCCCTCGGGCTTACCGGGTTATCGTCAGCGATGTTTGACGAGGCATTTTCATGCCTGTAACTCTTGAGTAAGTTCACAATGAGCACATTACTAACTGCACAATCTCTTCATGTTGATACGGCGTTTGGCCCGCTGTTCACAAACCTCTCCTTTACCCTGAAAAAAGGCGACCGTATTGGCCTGATTGGCTATAACGGCTGCGGCAAAAGTACTTTGCTACAGGTGCTGGACGGCACTGTTGACCCCACTTCGGGTAACGTGTCGCTGGCTAATCATTGCCTGATGGCGCGTGTAGAACAACATCTCCCGGATACGCTGTTAGCGCAGCCTCTACTTCAGGTGGTGCTGGCAAAACTTCCCGCTCTTGACCGTGAGAACCAGTGCTGGCAAGCGGAGCGACTGCTGGCGGAGATGGGCTTTACGCCAGCGGAAGCACAGCAGCAGGCGTCAACCCTGAGCGGTGGTCAGCATACCCGACTACTGCTCGCCAGGGCGTTGATTCAGCAACCGGATCTGCTATTGCTGGATGAACCGGGAAACCATCTCGATCTGCCGACCCTCCTGTGGCTGGAAAGCTTCTTGCAAACCTGGCAGGGGAGTTTCGTTCTGGTGTCGCATGACAATCCGTTATTGGATGCTGTAACTAATACCAGTTGGATCTTGCGTGACAACACCTTGCACGCCTTCTCCCTGCCCTGTAGCGCCGCCCGTCAGGCGCTGGAAGAGCAGGACGCCAGCGACGCGCTGCGTCATAAAGCGGAGCAAAAAGAGATCGACCGCGTCGCCGCCAGTGCCAAACGATTAGCTATCTGGGGCCGGACGTACGATAACGAAGATCTCTCACGCAAAGCCAAGCAGATGGAGAAACAGGTACAGCGCCTGAAGGAGAACCAAACCGATCTGACCGCCGGAACACCATGGCGGCTGGCGCTGCACGGCGACGCGCTGCGGGCAGACCGACTGCTGGAGATAGAACAGCTCCCTGTTCCGCCAGCGCCGGGGCTGCCCGCACTGTTCACTGCGGGCCTGGCTCGCCTGAAAAGCGGCGACCGGGTGGCGATTATGGGGCGCAACGGCTGCGGTAAATCCTCACTGCTGCGTCTGCTGTGGCGGCATATGCAACAGAACACAACGGAGAACGGTTTACGTCTGCATCCGCGACTGAAGCCGGGTTATTACGACCAGACCCTGCATCAGCTTGCCGATGACGTCACTCTTCTTGAGGCACTGGGGGCTTTTGAACCGGCACCGGAAGTGCGCAAGCGAGCGCTGATTTCCGCCGGATTCAACTGGGTGCGTCACGGGCAAAGCGTTAGTACCCTAAGCGGTGGCGAACGTTCACGACTGCTGTTTGTTGGCCTGTCGCTGGCCTGCTATAGCCTGTTGTTGCTGGATGAACCAACGAACCATTTAGATATCGATGGCAAAGCGGCGCTGGCAGAAACGCTGCTCGATTATCCCGGCGGTTTGCTGTTAGTCAGTCATGACCGGCAGTTAATCGACAACAGTTGCAACCGCTTCTGGCTTATTGATGAAAATGGGCTTAGCGAATGGAACAGCGCCGATGAAGTCTATGAAAATCTGCGCGCCGCCGTTCGTCGCCCGATGGAACAGGCAGCGACAGCACCCACCATCGAACCTGAAGAGGGTAACGATGCGCTGCTGGAACGGTTAGTGATGCTGGAACAACTGTTGGCTGACGATCTGGCCCGCAAGCCAAAACATCAAAAACCGCAGTTGCAAGCGCAATGGCGTGATGAGATTACCATGTTGAATGCGTTGTTGGCCTAAACCCAAACTATCCCGGCTTACGGCATATAAACCTGAGCCGGGATCTAAAGTCACAGGCATTCACTGAGGTCTGTGGCTTTATTTTATTGCGGGTTTTTCTCTTTCCAGGCGTCCCATGCCGATTTAATCTCCTGCTTCGCGGCAGCGGCATCGTTAAACCCGTTTAGCTCAACTTTTTTACGGCCATCCGGCAGCTGTTTGTAAACGCGAAAGAACGCCTCCAGGCGCTCCTGCTCAATTTTTGGCAGGTCGCTCACGTTTTTGATGTCATCGTAGGTCGGGTCGATTTTACTCGCCGGAACGGCAATAATTTTGTCGTCCTTCTCGCCGCCATCAATCATCTTCAGTACGCCAATCGCACGCAGCTTAATCAGCGTTCCCGGTGCCATTGGCGCACGGGTATAAAACACCACGTCCAACGGGTCACCGTCTCCAGCCAGAGATTGGGTCAACGAACCGTAGTTAGCCGGATAGGCTACCGGCATTGACTGGAAACGGTCAGCAATCAAAAAGCCCGTTTTGGCGTCCGTCTCATATTTAATAATGCCGCCCGCCGGAATTTCGGTTACTGCATAAAACTCTTCGGGATTGTTTTTCGGCTGCGGAAAATCCAGAACGTTTTGCGCCTGAGCGGCAGCAGTAAACAGAAGACCTGCGGCAAGGATAGTTTTTACCAGATGCATTGTAATATCGCTCTATCGTTATATACCCGTCATACTTCAAGTTGCATGTGCGTTGGCTTTCCTCGCTCACCCCAGTCACTTACTTCAGTAAGCTCCTGGGGATTCTCTGCGTCGCCGCCTTCCTGCAACTCGAATTATTTAGGGTATAAGAAATTGAAAAACAAAACGATAAAGTGATTTGATGAATTAAATATGACGTTAATTTTTCATTACGATGAACGCTAACCTCTAAAAATCCCCGCTGCGAATATACGAATTGCTTTTTATGCAAATGCTTAGCGTAAATCCTTATTTCCTTTGTCAAAACGCGCGCCCGATGATGGCAACACAATAGATAACAAAGGAATTCACCATGCAAACCCGTTTTCGCCTGCCCGCGCTGGCGGCACTTATTTTAGCCGGCACCTTTTCCGTGTGGGCCGCCGACACGCCGGTTAAAGGCGGCACGCTAATTTATCTGGAGCAACAACCGCATACCAATCTTTATCCGCCAGCCGGAGGGTTCTATCCCAACGGCGGTATTCTTAACCAAATAACCGATAAGCTCACCTGGCAAAACCCGAAAACATTACAAGTCGAACCGTGGATTGCCGAAAGCTGGAGTGCTAACGCCGATAAAACCGAATATACCTTTAAGATTCGCCCTGGCGTCACGTTCTCTGACGGCTCGCCACTGGATGCCAATGCGGTAGCAAAAAACTTCGACACCTACGGTCTGGGAAATAAAACGCATCGCCTGCCGGTGTCTGAAGTGATTAATAACTACGACCACAGCGAAGTTATCGACCCATTGACGGTCAAGTTTTACTTTAAAAAACCGTCACCGGGCTTTTTGCAGGGCACCGCCACTATCGGTTCCGGGCTGGTCTCTCTCAGCACCCTCGCACGTAATTTTGAAGAGCTGGGCGACGCACGCCATATTATTGGCTCCGGACCGTTTACCGTTAAAGATGAAAAGCCGGGGCGCGAACTCACCCTGGTGGCGCGTAAAGATTATCAATGGGGGCCGAAAAACCTCGCCCAGCAGGGGCCAGCCAATCTCGATGGCATCACCTATATCGTGACGCCGGAAGATAGCGTGCGCATTGGCGCGCTATTAGCAGGCCAGGCCGATTTTATCCGTCAGGTCCAGGCCTATGATGAAAAACAAGCGATCAATCAGGGCTTTAAAATCTATGCAGCGCCGACGCGCGGTGTTAACGACAGCCTGAGCTTCCGCCCGGATAACCCGCTGGTCGCCGATCTGCGCGTCCGTCAGGCGCTGCTGCATGCCACCAACGCCAAACAGGTAGTTGAAACCCTGTTCTCCGCCAACTATCCGCAGGCCACCTCCGTCATCGCCACCACGGCGGCGGGCTACGTTAATCTCAGCGATAAACTGGCGTTCGATCAGAGCAAAGCAAAACAACTGCTTGATGACGCTGGCTGGAAACCCGGTGCCGACGGCATTCGGGTGAAGGATGGGCAGCGCCTGGCATTAACCGTCTATGAATCGCTGCCGCAACCGCAAAACAAGGAAGTGTTGCAACTGGTCGCCCAGCAGTGGCGTCAGGTTGGCGTCGCACTGGCGGTAAAAGCCGGTGATGCCGGCAGCCATACGCTGGATAACCTTGACCCGCAGAAAACCCCGCTCACCGTATCAGAAGTAGGCCGCGCCGACCCGGACGTGGTCAAAAGCATGTTCTTCCCCAATAATCGCGACGCGCTGCTGCAAAAAGGCGGCTCCAGCGACAAGGTACAAAGCTTCCGCGACGATAAACTCAACGCGCTTTTGACCACCATTTCCGCCGAAGTCGAACCGCAAAAACGCCTCCAGCTTACCGGCGATGCCCAGCGCTATCTGCTCGATAACGCCTACGTGATCCCCATTTTTGAAGAGCCGCAGGTCTTTGCCGGCGCGCCGTGGGTAAAAGGCGTCAGCTTTGAAGCGGTAGGCCGCCCGTCGTTCTACGGCGCGTGGCTGGAAAAACACTAAGGAGCATGCGATGAGCCATTATCTTCTGCGGCGTTCAGGACAGGGATTACTGGTGCTGTGGGCGGCGTTTACCCTTTCTTTCGTGCTGCTGCAGGTGCTGCCAGGGGACGCTGTACTGATCAAGTTTCAGAATCCGGACCTCGGACTCAGCCCTGAACAAATCGCCGAAATGCGCATCGCTTATGGTGCCGACAGCCCTATCTGGAAACAGTATTTCCATACTCTGTTCGCCATGTTGCAGGGAGATTTTGGCTATTCGCTACAGGCGGGCATGTCGGTCAGCGCGCTTATCGCCAGCAATCTGCCGGAGACGTTAAGCCTGGCGTTGCCCGCCTTTGTTCTGGCGGTATTGCTGGCTTTCGCCCTCGCCTTTGCTTCACGGCTGCCGGGCCTGCGCTGGTTAAGCAACGCTCTGCAATCACTGCCGGTACTGTTTATCTCACTGCCAACGTTCTGGCTGGGGATTGCTCTGATTCAGCTTTTCTCATTCCAGTTGCGTTGGATCCCGGTTATCAATCCGGGTCCGATTGAAGGCCTGATTCTGCCAATCATTGCCGTAGCCATCCCCATTTCCGCCCCGCTGGCGCAAATCCTGATGCGCAGTCTGGATCAGGTTGCCGCGCTGCCGTTTGTCGCCGTCGCTCGCGCCAAAGGAATGAGTGAGACCGGCGTCCTGTGGCGGCACGTCATCGGCAACGCCCTGCTGCCGGTGCTCAATATTGCAGGTCTGCTGTTGGGGGAACTTATCGCCGGAGCGCTGATCACCGAAACCGTGTTTGGGCGCGGTGGACTCGGTTTGCTGACTCAGCAAGCCGTTAATAATCAAGATATCGCCGTGCTTCAGGCGGTGGTGATGATTTCCGCCCTAGGTTTCGTTCTGATTAATCTGCTGGTCGATCTACTTATGCCGCTGTTCGATCCGCGCCTGAAAACTGTTATTGGAGGTGCAGTATGAGCCTGGTTGATTACGCTACCGCCGCTCGTCGCAGAACGACAAACTGGCGCTCGCTGCGCTTGCAGCCCGGTTTACTGCTAGCCTGGACGGTGATGAGCGTGGCCATAGTGATGGCGCTCGTTCCGCAGCTATTTACCGCTTATAACCCCCTGGAAGGTTTTCCCGGCGCACAGCGTTTAGCTCCGCAGGCCGGTCACTGGCTGGGAACCGACCAGTTGGGCCGCGATCTCTGGAGCCGCATTGTCTATGGCGCAGTGCATTCGCTTTGCGCAGCGCTGGCGGCGGTAGCCATTGGTCTGGTTGTCGGCACCGCGCTAGGCACCCTCGCCGGGGCGCTGGCGGGACGTGTTGAATCGGTGGTTATGCGCCTGGTCGATGTTCTGTTGGCGATCCCCTCTTTATTACTGTCGCTCACGGTCATTATCCTGCTCGGCTTCGGCACGCTCAATGCTGCAGTGGCGGTTGGCGTCGCGGCGATAGCCAGCTTTGCCCGTCTGGCGCGAGCGGAAGTGGTGCGCGTACGCCACAGCGATTTCGTTGAAGCAGCATACGGCAGCGGCGGCACCTTTTTCGCCGTCTTCTGGCGGCATATTCTGCCCAACTCACTCACCGCCGTTCTGGCCTTCGCCACCCTTCAGTTCGGTCAGGCGATTCTCGCGCTCTCGACCCTCAGCTTTCTCGGCTACGGCACACCGCCGCCGGTACCAGAGTGGGGATTACTGATTGCCGAAGGCCGCAACTATCTCTCCACTGCCTGGTGGTTAACTACCCTTCCCGGCATCGCGGTGATCGCCGTCGTGCTTGCCGCCAACCGCATTAGCCAGCAATTTAGCGGAGAACGCCGATGAATGTTTTAACCGTAGAAAATCTGCGCATTAGCTATCGTTCACAGCGTGAATGGCGCGAAGTGGTGCACAACGTCAGTTTTAACGTTAAACGCGGCGAAATGCTGGCGTTCGTCGGGGAATCCGGCTCCGGAAAAACCACTACCGCTCAGGCGATTATTGGCCTGCTGGCAGATAACGCGCGCCGGGATAGCGGGCGTATCAGCATTAACGGTGAGGATATCAGCAACTGGTCCGCAAAACGCCTCGATGGCCTGCGCGGCGCGCGGATTAGCCTGGTACCTCAGGATCCGGGAAACTCTCTTAACCCGGTCAAAACTATCGGCGCGCAGGTGGGTGAGATCCTGCGGCTGCATCAAAAAAGTAGCACTGCTGAGCGCAAAGAGCAGGTGCTGGCGCTGTTGACTAAAGTCGGTTTGAGCCACCCGGAACAACGCTTTGATCAGTACCCCCATCAGCTTTCAGGTGGCATGAAACAGCGGGTATTGATTGCCATCGCGATTGCGCTAAAACCTGATTTAATCATCGCCGATGAGCCGACCAGCGCCCTCGACGTCACGGTACAAAAACGCATTCTTGACCTGCTCGATACGCTACGCAGGGAGTCCGGCACGGCGGTACTGTTTGTCACTCACGATCTGGCGTTGGCGGCAGAACGCGCCGACCGCCTGCTGGTCTTCCGCCACGGAGAGATTCAGGAGCAAGGCGCAACCGGCGATGTGGTACGCACGCCGCAGCACGCCTATACCCGCCAGTTGCTCAGCGATCTCCAGGGATCGACGCTGGCCATAGCCCCAACTTCCGGGCGCATCCTGGCGACACCGGCAATTCGCGTTGAGGGCATCAGCAAACGTTTCTCATTGGGTCATTCATATTTACAAGCGCTGGACGCCGTGAGTTTCGAGGTTAAACGCGGTAGCACTCATGCGCTGGTTGGTGAGTCTGGTTCCGGCAAAACCACCCTCGCGCGGATCCTGCTGGGGTTTGAAAAGGCCGATATTGGTCATGTCTCTATCGATGGTATTGATGCCGGGCATCTCAGCCGCGAGGCGCTGCGCCAGCTGCGACGCAAAATCCAGTTCGTCTACCAGAACCCCTTTGCCTCGCTGGATCCGCGACAAACGCTATTTGAGATTATTGAGGAGCCGTTAAAAAACTTTGACCGTCTGAATGTCGAAGCAAGACGTCAACGTGTGGAAACAGTCGCTGCCCGGGTAGCGTTAGCACCTGAGCTGTTAGCCCGTACCGCTCGCGAGCTTTCAGGCGGCCAGCGCCAGCGGGTCGCCATCGCCCGCGCCTTAATCCTTGAGCCGACGATCCTCGTGCTGGATGAGGCAACGTCCGCACTGGACGTCACCGTACAGGCGCAAATTCTGGCCCTGTTGCAACAGCTTCAACAACAGCTCGGGCTGACCTATCTGTTTATTACTCATGATTTAGCGACGGTACGCCGTATTGCCCACAGCGTCACGGTACTGCGGGCTGGTCAGGTTGTTGAACACGGCGAGGTCAGCCGACTATTTGCCGCCCCACAGCATGACTATACCCGCGAGCTTATCGCCGCTATTCCCTGGTTTTCATCGCCGAGCAAGGAGGTCGCATGACCCGCAAACGACTGGGATTTTTCACCCGCCTGTTAGATAACGCCACGCCGAAAGAGCGTTACCGGCTGGCCACCGAGCAAATTCGCCACGCCGAGCGCCTGGGGTTCGATAGCGCCTGGATTGCCCAGCACCATTTTCATGAACATGAAGGCGGCCTGCCGTCACCGCTGGTGTTTATCGCCCACGCGGCGGCGCATACCCAGCACATTCGTCTGGGAACCGCCATTATCACTCTGCCGATGGAAAACCCGCTGCGGGTAGCCGAAGATGCCGCAGTGCTGGATCTGTTAGCTGATGGTCGGCTGGAGGTGGGCTTCGGCTCAGGCGGAACCCCCACCTCGTTCCTGCCCTTCGGACTGACAATCGATCAGCGCAGCACGGTGTTTAGCGAGCATTTGCATTTGATCCAAAGCGCCTGGCGCGGCGATTCGCTATCGCATCCGGATAACCATCTTTACCCTCAGGCGCCGCAGCTTGCCGAACGCATCTGGATTGCGACATTTTCCATTGAAGGCGCCGTTCGCGCGGCTCAGTCCGGGCACGGATTAATGCTCTCGCGAACGCAACCGCGCCCATCAGGACAATCCTCGCTGCCGCTGGATGCCATTCAAAATCCGATTATCGATGCTTACCTTGCGGCGCTGCCTGCAGGTGTTGAGCCACGAATACTCGCTTCACGCACCGCGTTCGTTGCCGATAGCCAGGCGTATGCGCTGGAAGTAGCGGAACCCGGTTTACGCCAGCAGGCCACGCAGCATCGGGCCGCAGGTCATGAGATCATTGGTGACACTGTCACTGATTATTTGTCCCAGCTTGACGCCCACGTTGGCGATGCAGAGCATGTTGCCGCTTCGCTGGCGCGTGATAGCGTGCTGCAGCGGGTTACCGATATTTCATTCCAGGTGCATTCCGTTGAACCCTCGCACCGCGACACGCTTCGTTCCCTTGAGCTGATCGCTCAGCATATTGCCCCGCAGATACGATAAGGAGTCACCATGACGTTAAGTCAGGATATTTTGGCTGAACTGGCAGAGATTGCCCCAAATTCCGCTTTAGCGGCGGCGCGCGCTGTGCGCGAGGCAGCAACCCGCCACGCGCAGGGAAGTTACGAAGCGCTGTTTAGTCAGCAGGATAACGATTTTCCATTGGACGAGCGTTTTGCCATTGCTGCGAAAGTGGCGAAACTGCACCAGGCCGATGCGCTGGCCGCCCACTATGCCGGTTTTGGCATTGCCGACCCCACGTCACCTCGACTGACCCCGGCGCTGGCCTTCGCCCGACTGTTAACATTTACTCCGGTGGAAGCCACACCGTCGGCACTGGAGGCCTTGATCCGCGCCAGATGGAGCCTGCGCGGTATTGTGACGCTTGCCCAGCTTATCGCCTTCGTCAGCTTCCAGAGTCGGCTGGTCAATGGGCTACGTCTGCTTAACGGAAAAGCCACCACCGTCGCGGAAACCCCGGTAGTAGCGGGCTTCTGGCACACCGCACCGCAGACCATTAGTGGTAAGAGTGCACCGGTACATTTCACCCGCGATGAGTTGCACTGGGAACCATGGCTGGCTGCCAAACCGCTGGCGGAATTTACGCCGGATGAACAAGCGCTGCTGGCGAAATTTGGCCATAGCGATTCGCCCTATTTTCGCCTGTTGGCGCGCAACCAGCCGGTACTGGAACAGCGTACATTAACCGATAAAGGGATTTTTTATACCCCCGGCGGCCTGCCTCGTGCTGAACGAGAACTGGCGGCGACGGTAGCGAGCAAAATCAACGGCTGCATCTACTGCGCCTCGGTGCACGCTCGCAAGGCTGCACAGCTGGCGAAAGATGAAACGGCAGTTGAAACGCTGCTGGCAGTGACGCCGGGAGAAAAGCTGAGCGACGGGCAGACGCCGCGCTGGCAGGCGCAAATCGATTTCGCCGCCGCGATTTCCGTTACCCCTCCTGCGCTCGCCATCAGCCACCTAACGGCAATTGAACAACAGGGGTTGGATACGCTGGCGCAGCTGGATTTGCTGCAATCGGCAGCCTTCTTCGCCTGGGCCAACCGTTTAATGTTAACCCTCGGCGAACCGTGGCAGGCGTAATCGCGACGGAATCAATCAGACCAAACGCTGCTGATAGCGGGCATAAATCAGCAGCGAACTGAGTGCCAAAAACGAGAGTAGCGCGGCCGGTAAAGCAACGGAGCTCCAGCCAAAACCGACCGTCACCACCATCCCGCCGAACAGCGCCCCTATGGCGCTGCCGAGGTTAAAAGCGATTTGTCCGCCCGCCGCCCCCAACATCTCGCCGCCTTTGGCATTTTGCAGCAGCAGGATTTGCAGCGGCGCTGCCAGGGCAAAAAGCGCTGCGCAGCAAATAAATGCCAGCGTTAATGATGCGGCTTTATTTTCACCGAACAGAAATATCAATAATAAAGTGGCGACAATAATCCCATCCGTGACGGCGGCAATACGTAGCGGGCTATAGTGGACGGAAACTTTACCGCTGAACAAATTGCCTAATACCATTCCCAGGCCCACCAGCATCATAATAAATATGACGGCACTCTCGCCAAAACCGGAGACGTTAATCATAAACGGCTTAATATAGCTAAACCACGCAAATACTCCGGCATTGCCGAACATGGTGGCGGCAAAAATAAGCCACGGCCCAGGAGATTTCAAAAAATGGAATTGCTCGCTCAAGCGCGTCGTTGATTTATCAAACAGCGTGGGAACCCACCAGGCAATAGACACCAGAACCGCAATATCAAAGACTGCAATCGCCAGGAAGGTGTAGCGCCAGCTGAACTGATGACCAAGCCACGTCCCGGCGGGAACGCCAAGCAAATTGGCGACCGTCATCCCGGCGATCATCCCCGCTACCGCCGCAGTGACCTTCCCCGGAGGAGCGGTTTTCGACAGGATGATTGCCCCCACGCCGAAAAATGCACCGTGCGGGAAGCCGGAGATCAGGCGACCCAGCGCCAGCATCGAATAGCTGGCGGACAAGGTAAATATGGCATTACCGATAACGCAAAGGGCAACCAAAAACAGCATGACCGACTTTAACGAAAAGCGGCTGGAGAATAACGCCATAATCGGCGCGCCGATGACCACGCCAAAAGCATAATAAGAGATCATATTGCCTGCGGCGGGAATGGATATGCCGACATCATGAGCGATTTCAGGTAATACGCCCATAATGCCAAATTCCGCCATGCCGAGTCCGAAAGTGCCCAGCGCCAATGAAAAAATTGTTTTTTTCATACATCTGTTACAGGAGTGAAAAGACGGCCGGCATTATTGACTATTCGACACCAGCAAACCAGATAAAAACGCGCGACGGGGGTTTTATCCATATAACAGCTCGATTCGTTCATGCGAAGCCCGGACGGGCCGCGTGAAAATGGTTTAAATGCCAGCGTCCAGCTCTAAAAATCAGTGGGCTCAAACGGTTAAACGCCCCCTTGATCTCAACTTAACTTAAGGTTGTAGAGTGTCCTCCCTCAGCAATCCACAGAGTGAGAAAAGCATGCAACCTGTTGATGTCGGCTTCACCCATGTCGCCTTTACCGTTCGCTGTCTGGCAAGCAGCATTGATTTTTATACTCGTTATACCGCAATGACGGTTATCCACCAGCGCGAGCCTGACTTGCCCTCAGCACGTAAGGTGGCATGGCTCAGCGATCGTACCCGACCCTTCGCGCTGGTGTTGGTGCAGAGCGACGAACCGGCCGATACACCGCTGGGTCCCTTCGGCCACCTCGGCGTCGCCTGCGCCACTCGGCAGGAGATTGACAACAAAGTCGCCGAGGCGCGACGTGAAGGCGTCTTACGCCGGGAACCTGAACAGGCGGGCGATCCGGTCGGGTATTTCGCCTTCTTTGCAGACCCTGACGGCAACACCCTCGAGCTTTCATGGGGGCAACAGGTCGGCCTTCAGGTCATCAATGGCGGGGTTCCTGCCTGAACGACGATACGGTCGCCCGGCCGTATCATAACGGGCAATATTTCCCGCCGCCTTGCCGCTGAACGATTACACTTCAAAGAGATATCACGGCAGCACGGAGAATCGAGATGGGTAATAAAAACAGCGGCAAAGCGTCCGATACGGTCATGAAGGTCGCTCCGCTCGATAATAAAGAGTATGAAAAGGCATTGCGTCGGCTACATGTTGAGCTGGTGAAGTTACAGCGCTGGGTGGTGCATAAAGGGCTGAAGGTGTGCATCGTCTTTGAAGGCCGCGACGGCGCCGGTAAAGGCGGTACGATCAAAGCGATAACCGAGCGCGTCAGTCCGCGAATTTTCCGGGTCGTCGCCTTACCTTCGCCAACCGAGCGCGAAAAGAGCCAGCTCTATTTCCAGCGCTACATCAAGCATCTACCTGCCGCTGGCGAGATTGTGATTTTCGACCGCAGTTGGTACAACCGTGCAGGCGTTGAACGCGTGATGGGGTTTTGCACCCCCGAAGAGGTGCAAAAGTTTCTCGAGGGCGCGCCGATGGTGGAACGCGGCATGGTGGAATCCGGGATCATCTTGCTTAAATACTGGCTGGAGGTAACCCCGCAAGAGCAAGAACGCCGTCTGCGCGACCGGATCGACGACGGACGCAAAATCTGGAAGCTCTCGCCGATGGATATTAAATCCTTCAATCGCTGGGACGACTATACCGAAGCCCGCGATGCGATGTTTGCCGCCACGGATACAGCCTGGGCGCCGTGGTTTGTCGCCCGCTCGGAGGACAAGAAACGCGTGCGCCTGAATATTATTACCCATTTGCTTTCACAAATACCCTACGAGTCTCTGCCCGTGGAACACGTTACTTTACCAAAACGCAAAATAGGCAAAGTTAAACCAACCAATTTTCCTTTCCGTTTTATTCCTGAAGAATATTAATTTCCCCCGCACCTCTGCGCAGAGTTCTCCCTGTGCAGAGGGTTATTACGATAACCGTTAATATTTCATTCTGTTGCTTTACGCTGGAAGCCGTCTCGCAAAATAAAAAACAAAGTTAATAATAGTGTTTATCTCTAAGTTTGGTGGAGTAATAATAAGGATATCAACAGAAAGGAGTCGATAATGAAGAGCAACGCGATGAACAAAAACAGGACTGGCGAGCATGATGCATCAACTCAGTCTGCCTCATCTCAAAAGACATCTTGCGAAACGGACAAGCAGAAACGGAACAAAGAATTCATTAATTCAATGAATGATTTTATTGCAAAGAATGGGACCATTACGGATGATGAATTTTTCAGGGTGTTTTAATGCTTAAACAATTTAATGTATATCGAAATTGCTCCATGCAAACTAATAAAACACTGCCTTATTATATGATAGTGCAGAATGATTATTATGCTGATCTGGCAACCAGAGTCATCATACCTTTAATGCGAACCCAGTTGTTACCTTATTGGCACCAGCATGTCGCGCCAAAGGTTAATATAGAATTCGAAACTTTATTACTTTGCACGCCAATGGTGACTAACTTAAATAATAAAAAAATACAGCAGCAAGATTTCGTCTGTAACCTGAGCAATGCTCGCCAGGGGGTTATTGACTCTATCGATACCCTGATTACAAATTGCTGATAACCTTAGACCCGCTCCGTCATCACCGGAGCGGGGAACCATAGCTAAGTCTTACTTCAGCCCTTCGCTAATCTCTTTTTTCGCTTCCAGACGCTCCACGTCGCGATACCAGCGCGGATGATGCTTCTTCGCCCAGCGGCGACTCACCTTCCCTTCGATCATTCCCTTAATCGATCCTTTAACCCAGAATGCCATATACATGTGGATTAGAATCGCATGAATGAGAATAATCGCCGAGGCCGCGTGGATCAGCAGGCTATAGCGAATCACCTGAATCGGGAAATAGTGGGCAAAATAAGGCCGCCAGATAATTACACCGGTCGCCAGCAGCACAAAGATCATGCTCATAATGGTCCAGAACATCATTTTCTGCCCGGCGTTATATTTCCCCACCCGCGCCACTTTATGCTCGTTGCCTTTCAGTACCTCAACAATTCCCTTCAGCCACGGAATATCCTGTTTATCAGGAATATTGTGATGGACGAAACGCACGAACATAAACATCAGGGCGACGAAAATCAGCACGCCAAAGAACGGATGCAGAATACGGCCCATTTGCGGCGTACCGAAGGTTTCGGTCAGCCACTGCAGCGTCGGGAAGAAAAACGAAATCCCCGACAGCGCCACCAGGAAGAAGCAAATCACCACCGTCCAGTGACAGGCGCGGTCGATAAACTTCGTGCGCACAATCATTTTCGATTTACTCATCATGCTCCTCCTCATCGTCATCCACTTCCTTGTTCGGCCCAATCCCGATGTAGTGATAGATCAGCCCGGCAAAGGTGGCGATAAAGCCGACGGCGGAGAGCGGCTTCAGCGCTCCTTTCCACAGATTGATCGAGGTATCGATCTGCGGCGCTTTCGGCAGGTTATGGTACAGCTCCGGCTGGTCCGCATGATGAAGCACGTACATCACGTGAGTACCGCCAACGCCCGGCGGGTTGTAAACCCCGGCGTGGGGATAGCCGCGCTTCTTCAGCTTTTCCACACGCTCGTGCGCCACTTCCAGCATCTCCTTCTTGGTGCCGAAATGAATCGCGCCGGTTGGGCAGGTTTTCACACAGGCCGGTTCCTGGCCGACGCTGACCCGGTCAACGCAAAGCGTGCATTTATAGACCCGGTTATCCTCTTTGTTGAGTCGCGGGACGTTAAAGGGACACCCTGCGATGCAGTAGCCGCAGCCGATACAGTTCTCCTGCTGGAAGTCGACGATGCCGTTAGCGTACTGAATAATCGCCCCTGCGGACGGGCAGGCCTTCAGGCAGCCCGGATCCTCACAGTGCATACAGCCATCTTTACGAATCAGCCACTCCAGCTTGCCGTTCTGCTCGGTTTCGCTAAAACGCATCACCGTCCAGGACTTAGCGCTGAGATCGGCGGGGTTATCGTAAACCCCGACGCAATGCCCAACGTCATCGCGGATATCGTTCCACTCGGAACAGGCCACCTGGCAGGCTTTGCAGCCGACGCAGGAGGAGACATCGATCAGCTTTGCCACTTCCGCCTTAAAATCCCGCGCCCGAGGCGCAGGCGTGATCGGGTTGGTGGCGGAGCGTTTAATGATGTCCTGAGTTTCCATCGCCATTCATTCGCTCCTTACGCTTTCTCGATGTTGACCAGAAACGCCTTGTACTCCGGCGTTTGCGAGTTGGAATCACCCACGTTCGGCGTCAGGGTATTGGCGATGTAACCTTTGCGGGCCACGCCTTCAAAACCCCAGTGCAGCGGGATCCCGACGGTTTCCACCTGCTGACCATTAACGTTGAGCGTTTGCAGACGGCGGGTCACCACCGCCACGGCGCGAATAAAGCCGCGCTTGCTGCTGACCGTCACCCGATCGCCGTTGGCAATCCCCTTCGCGCTCGCCAGGCCTTCGCTGATTTCGACAAACTGTTCCGGCTGCGCAATGGAGTTGAGCAGCGCATGTTTGGTCCAGGTGTGGAAATGCTCGGTCAGGCGATAAGTGGTACCGACGTACGGGAACTTGTCCTTCTGACCTAAACGCAGGGCATCTTCTTCATACAAGCGCACCACCGGACTGGAGATGACGTTCGGATGCAGCGGGTTGGTACCCAGCGGCGTTTCCATCGGCTCGTAGTGCTCCGGGAACGGTCCTTCAGCTAGCTTATCCAGCGCAAACAGGCGGCCAAGACCTTCCTGCTGCATGATAAACGGCCCGGTTTTACTGCCCGGCGGCGCGGTATTGAAGTCCGGAATATCATTCCCGACCCATTTGCTGCCGTTCCACTGGATCAGCATCCGTTTCGCATCCCACGGTTTACCGTTGATATCTGCCGAGGCGCGGTTATACAGCACGCGGCGGTTGAGCGGCCACGCCCATGCCCAGCCCAGCGTATTGCCAAGCCCAGACGGATCAGCGTTATCGCGGTTGGCCATCTGGTTGCCCTGCTCGGTCCAGCTCCCGGTGTAGATCCAGCAAGACGAGGCGGTGCTACCGTCATCACGCAGCAGCGCAAAGCTGTTCAGCAGTTGACCCTTCTTCGCCAGCAGTACACCGTTGGCGTCGTATAGATCTTCCAGTGCATAGCCGTTGTTCTCTTTGGCGATCTCTTCCGACTCCGGATGATCCGGCTGTTTATAGTTCCAGCCCATCTTCATCAGCGGCTCGACGCCTTTGCCGCCTTCAGTGCGATACATCTCACGCAGACGATGATAAATACCGGCCAGAATTTCGCCGTCGTTACGTGCTTCGCCCGGCGCATCCTGCCCCTTCCAGTGCCACTGCAACCAGCGCCCGGAGTTGGCGATCGAGCCATCTTCTTCGGCAAAGCAGGTGGACGGCAGACGGAATACTTCGGTCTGAATCGCCGCCGGGTCGACATCGTTAGATTCGCCGTGGTTTTGCCAGAAGGTCGATGTCTCGGTGACTAATGGGTCAATAACCACCATGTACTTCAGTTTGCTCAGGCTACGGACAACTTTGTTTTTGTCCGGGAATGAGGCCACCGGGTTGAAGCCCTGGCAGATATAGCCGGTGACTTTACCGTTATCCATCATATTGAAATACTTGATAACGTCGTAGGCCTGGTCCCACTTCGGTAGCCAGTTAAAACCCCAGTCGTTCTCCCTCTGCGCCGCATCGCCATAGAAGGATTTCATCAGGCTGACAAAGAACTTCGGATAGTTGCTCCAGTAGTTCACCTGATCGGCAAGCGTCGCTTTTGGCGTATTCGCCGCCAGATAGCTTTGCAGGCTCGTCTGTTTTTCAGATGGCAGCGTCAGATAACCGGTCAGACTGGTCGAGAGCAGACCTAAATCGGTTAATCCCTGGATATTGGAGTGGCCACGCAGCGCGTTCACGCCGCCGCCCGCCATGCCCATATTGCCAAGCAGCAGCTGGATCATCGCCATGGTGCGAATGTTCTGCGCCCCAACGGTATGCTGCGTCCAGCCCAGCGCGTACAGGAAGGTGGTGGTTCTATCCGCTGCGCTGGTTGAGGCCAGCACTTCGCACACTTTGAGGAAATCGGCTTTCGGCGTGCCGCAGATGTTCTCCACCACCTCCGGCGTATAACGGGAAACGTGCTGTTTCAGCAAGTTCCACACGCAGCGCGGATGTTGCAGGGTTTCATCGCGCATGGCGTAGCCGTTTTCGTCGAACTGATAGTTCCACGACGATTTATCGTACTGACGTTTTTCAGCATCGTAGCCGCTGAACAGGCCATCCTCGAAACCGAAATCTTCGCGAATCAGCAGGTTAGCGTTGGTGTAGTGTTTAACGTACTCCGTATTGATTTTGTTATTTTGAATCAGGTACAGCAGAACGCCCGACAGGAAAGTAATGTCGGTACCAGAGCGAATCGGCGCATAGATATCAGCCACCGACGCCGTGCGCGTAAAGCGCGGGTCAACGACGATAAGCGTCGCATCGTTGTTGTTTTTCGCTTCCATCGCCCAGCGGAATCCCACCGGATGGGCTTCAGCGGCGTTACCGCCCATTACCACCACGACGTTAGCGTTTTTGATATCAACCCAGTGGTTGGTCATCGCACCGCGACCAAATGTTGGAGCAAGACTTGCTACCGTTGGTCCGTGTCAGACGCGCGCCTGGTTGTCTACCGCCAGCATGCCGAGAGATCGCACAAACTTCTGCGTCAACATGCCGGTCTCATTGCTCGCTGCGGATGCGCACAGCATGCCGGTGGAAAGCCAACGGTTAACCGTAACGCCCTGATCGTTTTTCTCAATAAAGTTGGCGTCACGGTCGGCTTTCATCAGCTTGGCGATGCGGGTAAATGCCTCATCCCAGGAGATGCGCTGCCATTTATCTGAACCCGGCGCGCGGTATTGCGGATAGCGCAGACGGTTTTCACTATGGACGTAGTCCAGCAGACCCGCGCCTTTCGGGCATAGCGCACCGCGGCTCACCGGGTGATCGGAGTCCCCTTCAATATGGTAAATCGCTTCTTTCGCGTTTTTCGCGCCGTCGCCCAGGCTATACATTAATAGCCCGCAGCCGACGGAGCAGTATGTGCAGGTGTTGCGGATCTCTTTCGCACGCAGCAATTTATAGTTGCGCGCCTGAGCCAGAGCCATCTTGGGCGCAAAACCCAAAGCAGCGACTGTTGTTCCAGCCATACCGCCTGCGCAGATTTTAAAAAACTTTCTGCGGCTGACGTCCATTATTCCCCTCCATGCGGGATGTTTATTCATCGCGGAAGGGAAAACTAACAGCAAAGCCCCTGTTTTATTTGCGTCAAATCAATGTCCAAAACGCACGCCCCCTTAATAGTCAGCGACGTCGAATTTCGTTACTCCATTAGTATTAAGCGTTACGGAAAATATCCACAAAGAAGCAATAAAAAGTGTTATAAAAGCCGACTGCGTTTGAATCAACATCAGGTTAAATATGGAGAAGAAGAGAGCTACGCTGATTGGATTCGCCGCCATCATTCTCTGGAGTACGATGGTCGGGTTGATACGCGGCGTTAGTGAAGGGCTTGGGCCGGTGGGCGGTGCGGCGATGATCTACAGCCTGAGCGGCATTTTGCTGATCTTTACTGTCGGCTTCCCGCAAATACGCCAAATCCCCCGCCCCTACTTACTGGCGGGCAGCCTACTGTTCGTCAGCTATGAAATTTGCCTGGCGCTGTCGGTAGGATTAGCCGGAACCCGCCAGCAGGCGATTGAAGTGGGAATGGTTAATTACCTGTGGCCCAGCCTGACCATCCTATTTGCCATTCTGTTCAACGGACAAAAAAGCAGCTGGCTGGTGATCCCGGGGTTATTGCTGGCTTTATTTGGCGTTAGCTGGGTATTAGGCGGTGAGCACGGTCTGAATATCGATGAAATAATCAGCAACGTAGTCTCCAGTCCGCTGAGCTATATTCTGGCCTTTGTCGGTGCGTTTATCTGGGCGGCCTACTGCACGGTCACCGCCAAATACGCAAAAGGCAAAAACGGCATTACCCTGTTTGTCCTGCTCACCGCCCTGACCCTGTGGCTGAAATTCCTGTTCAGCGAGCAGCCGCCGATGATCTTTAGCTGGCCGGTCATCATCAAGTTAGTCACCCTGTCAGTCGCGCTAGGATTAGGATACGCGGCGTGGAACGTTGGGATCCTGCATGGCAACGTTAGCCTGTTGGCCGCCGCCTCCTACTTTACCCCGGTACTCTCTTCGGCGCTGGCAGCGATGTTGCTCAGCGCCGCGCTGTCGTGGTCATTCTGGCAGGGAGCCGGGATGGTGTGCATCGGCTCCCTGCTCTGCTGGCAGGCGACCCGGCGCTAACCTCTTATTGACTCGTGGCAAACACTGTTTGCCGCGAGTCATTACATACTATTTTTTAGCCATGTAAATTTCGTAGTATCGTTTTTCTTCTTTTTTTTGATAATAGCTATATGACGCGATGACAATATCTTCATCATTGTATTTCAGATAATAAGGCTTGCTCATTTCTTCGATCGGCAATATACGTTGGGTAGTCTTGTTTTTTATATCTGTTTTCCAGATGCAGGCATATGCCCCCTCGTTATCAAAATAAAATGATGAGTCATCCCCCCAAACATAATTACGCATATAGCCATAATCATTATTTACTGAGGTATCACCCTGGGCTAAAAATACGTTAATTCCCTGGTCAGGTTTATCGGCTGGGAAATAGAACATACCTTCATCTTTTTCACCTTTGTAGCCGTCTCGCGAAGCCAAACGCCATTTCCCATCTGGAGAGACCACTGTGCTGGTACATTCTTGTGTTTCACAGTAGCCAATCCAGGCTTCTTTTTGAACGCTGGAAGCGCTCTGCGTGGCGCGTTTTACCTGTTCAACGCTATTAGTTGCAATATCCATCTTATAGGTATCGACGGTATAGTCTGTACCTTCCCCGGATTCCGGGTCGGGGCGCTGGAAAACGGACCAGATAATATCATCCGTGCTTTCTGGTCGGTATTCAACGGTAAAATCATCAGCATGCGAAAATGAATATCGGGCTACCGTCTCCGCACCCTGAGCATCACTCACGCGGACGATATAGTTTACCCATACATCTTCTACCCAACCTGAAACCAGAAAAAAGAGAACAAGATCTCCGTTTATCACTCTGTGCGTCAACACTTGCCATTCAGGGCTGTTTATGCCGTATTTTGATGAGGAGATAACATAGTCAGGAACAATTAACTTAACTCGCCAGCGGTCCTCTGTCAGCGTAAAGCCATATTTATTGGTTAAATCTTTTGCCATCGGCGGATCAAGAGAATCGCCATCGCGGTCAAAAACTTCATCAATGCTCTGATAAGGTAAAACAGCAGTTAATGCTTTGTTCCTTTCAACATATATCTGCTTTATACAATCAATATCGTCTGCGCATTGATTTCGCTCTTTCACCCATTGACGTTGTTGCTTGTATAAAGTGCCATGATTAACGCTATTCTCCAGAGCTGAACTAAAAAATTTATTTAAAGCGTTATCGATACCGGAAAGATAAGAATCATTACATATGGCTAATTCTGTTGCGTTAAGATTTTTTATTGAACAATCAAACCCTGCGGCACATACCGGTAACGATGTTATAAATATCCCGAATCCACAGAGTATTTTTCTTGAGTTATTGGTAATACCCATCAATTTCATTATAGAGTTCCTTTCGTATATCTATGTTGTTTTTGTGTATCCTGCGATCCCCAATATTAGCTAACACATTACGATAGCAAACGACAGTGTAAAACCCATCCACAAAGAAAAATCAGAAAAACGCGGTATAAATAAAAGCCGGAGAATAGCTCCGGCAAAAGGAATTAATTCAATTCCGGCGCTTTCGCCAGGCTGCGCCAGATACCTGCCGTCAGCAGTAAAAGTAGGACGCCGGCCGTCGCCAGTACGATGCTGTGCGAGCTGATAAACGCCGTCTTCGCCGCCTCAATCAGACTCTGCGCCGGAATGGCGGGCATCGACTGCGCCAGCTTAATCGCCTCGCTAATCGATGATGACGCCTGCTCTGCCGCCGCACCGTCCATGCCCGTCGGCAGAATAATTGACGACGTGTAGCTACGAGTCAGGATCAGGCCAAATAGCGCAATCCCCAGGCCTGCGCCCAGCTCGTAGGCCATAGTTTCAATGGCTCCTGCCGCTGCGGCTTTCTCTTTCGGCGCGGCGGCCATAATTGCTGAACTGGACGCGAGCAGCGCGCTGGCGACGCTGAAGCCCAGCAGCGTCATCAGCCCCCAGGCCTGCCATTGCTGAGTGCTGAAATCGGTCATCGACAGGCCGAGGAAGCTCAGGGCGCTCAGCAACATGCCGCCGGTCGCCACCTCGCGCAGCCCTAATCGTGACACCAGCATCCCGGCAATCGGCCCGCTAAACCCGCTCGCCACCATAACTGGCAGCATAAATAACCCGGCCTCAAAAGGCGTTTTGTTATGCACAAACTGTAACTCCTGCGCCATCAGCAGCTCGAAGCCGACCAGGGTAATCAGCGCCGTCATCGCCATCATCACACCACTTAAAATAATGCGGTGGGTAAACAGACGCATATCGACCATCGGGCGTGCCGCTGAGAGCTGTTTACGCACAAACCAGGTCAGCATCGCCGCGCCAGCAATCGCCACCAGTCCGGTTATCCACAGCGCCATTTGCCCTTTCAGCGCTGTTTTGGCGCTAAATACCAGCATCAGTATGGCGGCAATAAGGATCAACGCCTGGAATAAATTGAGCGGCTGTTCACGACGCGCAGGCTGGCGTGGGACCACTTTGGCATTAATTGCCATCACCACCAGCACGATCGGTACGTTGATCAGGAATACCGAGCCCCAATAGAAATGCTCCAGCAGTATGCCGCCGACCAGCGGGCCAAATGCCGCACCACCGGAGCCGACCGCCGCCCACAGGCCAAGCGCCATGTTACGATGACGGGCTTCCGAGAAAGTGCTACGGATCCCGGCAAGCGTTGCCGGGACGATCATCGCGGCTCCTACCGCTAACAGCGCGCGGGAAGCAATTAGCGTCGCTGCCGTAGGTGAAAACGCCGCCGCCAGCGATGCCACACCAAAAATACCGCTACCGAGCAGCAGCAGCCGTTTGAAGCCGATTTTGTCGCCCAGAGCGCCCATCGGCAGCACCATACCGGCCATCACCAGCGAATAGATATCAATAATCCACAGCAGCTCATTGCCGCTGGTTCCCAGCGCCACGCTTAGCGTCGGCGCAGCCACATGCAGTACCGTGGCGTCAATCGCCACCGGAATATAAACCAACAAAATCGCCATCAGCGTCAACCATTGCCGAGACATGCTACTTTTCCTCAATGTTGAAAATTGGACATTTGTCCAGGATGGCGATCCTGCCGTAATGTTGAACGAGTGTCCAATTTTTTGTTACTATCGCCAAAAAATCAGGGGGCACGGAACGTTATGAGCTATTTAAATCGCGATGCGCGTCGGGAAGTCATTGTGCTGGCAGCCATGCGCGTGGCGCTAAGAGGCGGACTGGGCGCGATGACCGTTCGCCAGATAGCGGCTGAGGCTGGCGTAGCTGCCGGGCAGTTGCATCACCACTTCACTTCCACTGGCGAGTTAAAAGCCCATACCTTTGTGCGCCTGATCCGAGAAATGCTCGATATGCCGCTGGTCAGCAATGATGCCAGCTGGCGCGAGCGCCTTTTTTCAATGATCGGGAGCGATGACGGCAGGCTTGAGCCCTATATTCGCTTATGGCGCGAAGCACAACTGCTAGCCGACAGCGACAGCGATATCAAAGGCGCATACCTTTTAACCATGAGCATGTGGCATGAAGAGACGCTGAAGATTATCCACGGCGGAATCGAGGCGGGTGAGTTTCAGCCCAAGGACAACGCGGAAAGTATCGCCTGGCGGCTGATCGCCCTGGTCTGCGGTCTCGATGGTATTTACGCATTGGGGATGCAGGAAATTGATGATGCCACCTTCAATCGTTATATAAACTATTATATATCGATGGAGTTATTTTAATTCAACGTTACATTCTGTAACAAATAATCGCCCCCTATTATTCGCGCGTCTTCTTATGACGCGCTTTTCTTATCTATTCTTCAATCATTACAACGGATAAAAAAACCACCTCTGCATACAGTATTTTCTTAATTTACTGTTTTTACTTATTTATTCTTTTCACTGAATACTGTTCATTCGAGGGCAATATGTCGACAGAAAATGAGAAGAAGAATCATTACCTTTTAAAAGAGTGGAAGCCAGAAAACGCGGCATTCTGGGAAAATAAGGGAAAGAAAATAGCGCGGAGGAATCTTTGCATTTCCGTGGCCTGTCTGCTACTCGCCTTTTGCGTCTGGATGTTATTTAGTGCCGTCGCGGTCAATCTCAATAAAGTCGGATTTAATTTCACCACCGACCAACTCTTTTTATTAACCGCCCTGCCTTCACTATCTGGCGCAATATTACGCGTCCCCTACTCCTTTATGGTACCTATATTTGGCGGGCGCTACTGGACGGTATTAAGCACGATTATTCTGGTGGTGCCCTGCATCTGGCTGGGAATTGCTATTCAAAATACCGCTACTCCATTTTGGGTATTTATCACAATTGCCCTGCTGTGCGGTTTTGCTGGCGCTAACTTTGCTTCCAGCATGGGAAATATCAGCTTTTTCTTTCCCAAAGCCAAGCAGGGCAGCGCGCTGGGGGTGAACGGCGGGCTCGGCAACCTCGGCGTCAGCGTGATGCAAATGATTGCTCCGGCGGTGATCTTCCTGCCGATATTCGCGTTCCTCGGCGTTCACGGGGTTCCTCAGGAGGATGGTTCCACGCTGGCGCTGAGCAACGCCGCCATCATCTGGGTACCGCTGCTGGTTATCGCCACCATTGCCGCCTGGGTAGGCATGAACGATATCGCCAGCTCAAAGGCATCCATTCGCGATCAGTTGCCCGTTCTGAAGCGACCGCATATGTGGCTGCTGAGCCTGCTCTACCTCGCGACTTTTGGCTCCTTTATCGGCTTTTCCGCTGGTTTTGCCATGCTGGCAAAAACGCAGTTTCCGGAGGTTAACATCCTCAAGCTGGCCTTCTTCGGACCGTTTATCGGCGCGCTGGCCCGTTCCTTTGGCGGCATTATCTCCGACCGTCTCGGTGGCGTCCGGGTTACCCTGATCAACTTTATCCTGATGGCGCTATTTACCGGCCTGCTGTTCCTCACCCTACCTGGCTCCGGTTCCGGCAGCTTCCTCGCCTTTTACGTGGTGTTTATGGGGTTGTTTCTGACCGCCGGTCTCGGCAGCGGCTCCACCTTCCAGATGATCGCCGTGATCTTCCGTCAAATCACCATCGAGAGCGTGAAAAAGCGTGGCGGTAGTGACGAACAAGCCCAGCACGAAGCGGTGACCGATACCGCAGCGGCGCTCGGATTTATCTCCGCCATCGGTGCGATTGGTGGCTTCTTTATCCCAAAAGCCTTCGGTACGTCGCTGGCAATGACCGGATCTCCGGTCGGGGCCATGAAAGTGTTCTTTGTCTTCTACGTCGTGTGTGTGCTGGTGACGTGGTTGGTCTATGGCCGACGCACACCAGCAAAAAGATAACGAGAAATTTGCCGGATGGCGGCTAACGCCTTATCCGGCCTACGGGATCGAACGGTCTTGTAGGCCGGATAAGATGCGCAAGCATCGCCATCCGGCAATGGCACGATGCCGTACATTATCGAAGCAGGAGAAATGTCATGAGTAAACTACTGGATCGCTTTCGCTACTTTAAGCAGAAAGGCGAGACCTTTGCCAACGGTCACGGTCAGGTGTACAACACCAACCGCGACTGGGAAGATAGCTACCGTCAGCGCTGGCAGTTCGACAAGATTGTCCGCTCAACGCACGGTGTGAACTGTACGGGCTCATGCAGTTGGAAGATTTACGTTAAGAACGGGCTGGTCACCTGGGAAACCCAACAAACCGACTACCCGCGCACCCGCCCTGACCTGCCCAATCACGAACCCCGAGGCTGTCCGCGCGGCGCAAGCTACTCCTGGTATCTTTACAGCGCTAACCGCCTGAAGTATCCGCTGGCGCGCAAGCGGCTGATCGAGCTATGGCGCGAGGCGCTGGCTCAGCATCCGGATCCGGTGATGGCCTGGGACAGCATCATGCAGGACCCGGTCAAAACCCTCAGCTACAAACAGGTGCGCGGTAAAGGGGGTTTTATCCGCTCCAGCTGGAAAGAACTGAACCAGCTGATTGCCGCCGCCAACGTCTGGACGATTAAAAACTACGGCCCGGACCGCGTCGCTGGCTTCTCGCCGATCCCGGCGATGTCGATGGTCTCTTACGCCGCCGGTACCCGTTACTTGTCGCTGCTTGGCGGCACCTGCCTGAGCTTCTACGACTGGTACTGCGACCTTCCCCCCGCATCGCCGATGACCTGGGGCGAGCAGACCGACGTCCCCGAATCCGCCGACTGGTACAACTCCAGCTACATTATCGCCTGGGGCTCCAACGTCCCGCAGACCCGCACCCCTGATGCCCATTTCTTTACCGAGGTGCGCTACAAAGGCACGAAAACCATCGCCATTACCCCGGACTATTCGGAAGTCGCCAAGCTTTGCGATCAGTGGCTGGCCCCGAAACAGGGAACCGATAGCGCGCTGGCAATGGCGATGGGTCACGTGATCCTTAAAGCGTTTCATCTTGATAACCCCAGCGATTACTTCCTCAACTATTGTCGCACCTATACCGATATGCCGATGCTGGTGATGCTCGACCCGCGCGAAGATGGTAGCTACGTGCCGGGGCGTATGGTACGGGCTTCCGATCTGGTTGACGGGCTGGGCGAAAGCAACAATCCGGAATGGAAAACCGTGGCGTATAACAGCGCAGGCGAGCTGGTCGCGCCTAACGGTTCAATTGGCTTCCGCTGGGGTGAAAAAGGCAAATGGAACCTTGAGCAGCGGGCTGCCGGGCAAGAGACCGAATTAACGTTGTCGCTACTGGACAGCCGCGATAGCGTCGTTTCGGTTGGTTTCCCCTACTTCGGCGGCAACGAAAATCCGCACTTTCGTAGCGTCAAACAAGATCCCGTGACGATTCATCAGCTCCCGGTCAAACAGCTGCCGCTGGCCAATGGCGACACCGGTCTGGTAGTGAGCGTGTATGACCTGATCCTCGCCAACTACGGGCTCGATCGCGGTTTAGAGGACGCCAACGCGGCGCAAGATTTCGGCGAGGTGAAAGCCTATACCCCGGCGTGGGCCGAGCAGATCACCGGCGTACCGCGTCAGCATATCGAGCAGATCGCCCGCGAGTTTGCCGATACCGCGCATAAAACCCACGGTCGCTCGATGATTATCCTCGGAGCTGGTGTCAACCACTGGTATCACATGGATATGAACTACCGCGGGATGATCAATATGCTGGTGTTCTGCGGCTGCGTCGGTCAGAGCGGCGGCGGCTGGTCGCACTACGTCGGTCAGGAGAAGCTACGCCCGCAAACCGGCTGGTTGCCGCTGGCGTTCGCCCTCGACTGGAACCGCCCGCCGCGCCAGATGAACAGCACCTCCTATTTCTACAATCACGCCTGCCAGTGGCGCTATGAAAAGCTGACCGCCCAGGAATTGTTATCGCCGCTGGCGGACGCCAGCAAATTTAGCGGTCATTTAATCGACTTCAACGTCCGCGCCGAGCGCATGGGCTGGCTACCCTCTGCGCCGCAGCTGGGCATCAACCCGCTCACCATCAAACAGCAGGCCGCCGCTGCAGGTCTTTCCCCAGCCGACTTTACCGCTCAGGCGCTAAAGTCCGGCGATATTCGCTTTGCCTGCGAGCAGCCGGATAACGGCAAGAACCACCCGCGCAACCTGTTTATCTGGCGCTCTAACCTGCTGGGTTCTTCCGGCAAGGGCCACGAGTATATGCTCAAATATCTGCTGGGTACCGACAGCGGGATTCAGGGCGATGAGCTGGGCGCGACCGATGACGTGAAGCCCGAAGAGGTGGAGTGGCAAACCGCCGCTATCGAGGGCAAGCTCGACCTGCTGGTGACCCTTGATTTCCGCATGTCCAGCACCTGCCTGTTCTCCGATATCGTCCTGCCGACCGCCACCTGGTACGAAAAAGACGATATGAACACCTCGGATATGCATCCGTTTATCCACCCGCTCTCCGCCGCCGTCGACCCGGCGTGGGAGGCGAAAAGCGACTGGGAAATCTATAAGGATATCGCCAAAACCTTCTCGGAAGTCTGCGTTGGTCATCTCGACAAAGAGACCGATGTGGTGCTGGTACCGCTACAGCATGATTCCCCGGCGGAGCTGTCGCAACCCTTTGACGTACTCGACTGGCGCAAGGGCGAATGCGATTTAATCCCCGGTAAAACCGCCCCGTCGATTGCCGTCGTTGAACGTGACTATCCAGCCACTTACGAGCGTTTCACCTCTCTCGGCCCGCTGCTCGACAAGCTGGGCAACGGCGGCAAAGGTATTTCGTGGAACACCCAGAGCGAGGTCGATTTCCTCGGCAAGCTTAACTACGTCAAGCTTGATGGCCCGGCGAAAGGCCGTCCGCGCATTGATAGCGCCATTGACGCCTCGGAAGTGATCCTCGCCCTCGCCCCGGAAACCAACGGTCAGGTGGCGGTAAAAGCCTGGCAGGCGCTCGGCGAATTTACCGGACGTGAACATATGCATCTGGCGCTGAATAAAGAGGATGAGAAAATCCGCTTTCGCGATATTCAGGCCCAGCCGCGCAAGATTATCTCCAGCCCGACCTGGTCAGGCCTCGAGAGCGAGCATGTTTCATATAACGCCAGCTACACCAACGTCCACGAACTGATCCCCTGGCGTACGCTGTCCGGTCGCCAACAGCTGTATCAGGATCACCCCTGGATGCGCGCCTTTGGTGAAAGCCTGGTGGCATATCGTCCGCCGATTGACACCCGCAGCGTCAGCCACATGAAGGAGATCCCCCCTAACGGATTCCCGGAAAAAGCGCTTAACTTCCTGACGCCGCACCAGAAATGGGGCATCCACTCCACCTACAGTGAAAACCTGCTGATGCTGACCCTGTCGCGCGGCGGGCCGATTGTATGGATTAGCGAAACCGACGCCAAAGAGCTGGGCATTGAGGATAACGACTGGATTGAAGCCTTTAACGCCAACGGCGCGCTCACCGCTCGCGCGGTGGTCAGCCAGCGCGTACCGCCGGGCATGACCATGATGTACCACGCACAGGAACGCCTGATGAATATTCCAGGTTCGGAAGTCACCGGTCGGCGCGGCGGGATCCATAACTCGGTCACCCGCGTGTGTCCGAAACCGACGCATATGATCGGCGGCTATGCCCAACTGGCCTACGGTTTTAACTACTACGGCACCGTCGGCTCAAACCGCGATGAGTTCATCATGATCCGCAAAATGAAAAATATTGACTGGCTGGATGACGAAGGTCGCGATCAGGTTCAGGAGGCGAAAAAATGAAAATACGCTCACAGGTCGGCATGGTGCTTAATCTCGACAAATGCATTGGTTGCCACACCTGCTCGGTCACCTGTAAAAACGTCTGGAGCAGCCGTGAAGGGATGGAATACGCATGGTTTAACAACGTGGAAACCAAGCCAGGCATCGGCTATCCGAAAAACTGGGAAGATCAGGAGGCGTGGCAAGGCGGCTGGGTTCGCAGCATTACCGGCAAGCTCACTCCGCGCCTCGGTAACCGTGTCGGCGTACTGTCTAAAATCTTTGCCAACCCGCTGATTCCGGGCATTGACGACTATTACGAACCGTTCACCTACGACTATCAACATCTGCACAATGCGGCTGAAGGTAAACATCTGCCCACCGCCCGCCCGCGTTCGCTGATCAGTGGCCAGCGTATGAACAAGATTGAATGGGGCCCGAACTGGGAAGAGCTGCTCGGAGGCGAGTTTGAAAAGCGTGCCCACGACCAGAACTTTACCGCAATGCAAAAGGAGATGTACGGTCAGTTCGAAAACACCTTCATGATGTATCTGCCGCGCCTGTGCGAACACTGTCTCAACCCAAGCTGTGTCGCCACCTGCCCGAGCGGCGCCATCTACAAGCGTGAAGAAGACGGTATCGTACTGATCGACCAGGACAAATGCCGCGGCTGGCGACTGTGCATCAGCGGCTGTCCGTACAAAAAAATCTACTTTAACTGGAAGAGCGGCAAGTCGGAGAAATGCATCTTCTGCTACCCGCGTATCGAATCCGGACAACCGACGGTCTGCTCCGAAACCTGCGTCGGGCGCATCCGCTACCTCGGGGTGCTGCTGTATGACGCGGACCGCATCGAAGAAGCAGCCAGCACCGAACATGAAACCGATCTCTACGAACGCCAGTGCGACGTGTTTCTCGATCCGCACGACCCGGCGGTGATCGAAGAGGCGTTGAAACAAGGTATTCCGCATAACGTGATTGACGCAGCGCAGAAATCCCCGGTCTACAAGCTGGCGATGGACTGGAAGCTGGCCCTGCCGCTGCATCCGGAATACCGCACCCTGCCGATGGTCTGGTACGTCCCGCCGCTGTCACCGATTCAGTCGGTGGCCGATGCGGGCGGCCTGCCGAGCAACGGCAATATTCTCCCGGCGGTGGAAAGCCTGCGCATTCCGGTGCAATACCTTGCCAACCTGCTCAGTGCGGGCGATACCGGCCCGGTGCTGCGTGCCCTGAAACGCATGATGGCGATGCGCCACTACAAACGCTCCCAGACAGTGGAAGGCGTCACCGATACCCGCGCCATCGAAGAAGTCGGCCTAAGCGTGGAACAGGTGGAGGACATGTACCGCTATCTGGCGATTGCCAACTACGAAGACCGCTTTGTGATCCCAACCAGCCACCGCGAAATGGCGGAAGACGCTTTCCCGGAGAAAAACGGCTGCGGCTTCACCTTCGGCGATGGCTGCCACGGGTCAGATACCAAGTTCAACCTCTTCAACAGTCGACGCATCGACGCCATTGACATCGGTGGCGTGCGCAAACACGGGGAGGGAGAATAATGCAGATCCTCAAAGTCATCGGCCTGCTGCTGGAGTATCCGGACGAGGTGCTGTGGGAGAACCGTGAGGAGGCGCTGGCGCTGGTTAACGCCGATGCTCCGGCGCTGCTGCCTTTCGTCGAACCGCTGCTGGCGGCGAAGCTGCTCGACCGACAGGCCGAATGGTGTGAGGTATTCGAGCGCGGGCGTGCTACTTCGCTGCTGCTGTTCGAACACGTCCACGCCGAATCCCGCGATCGCGGTCAGGCGATGGTTGATTTAATGGGCCAGTATGAACAGGCCGGTTTGCAGCTAAACAGCCGCGAACTGCCGGACCACCTGCCGCTCTATCTGGAGTACCTGAGCATCTTACCGGAGAACGAAGCCCGCGAAGGGTTACAGAACGTCGCGCCGATTCTGGCCCTGCTCGGCGGGCGGCTAAAGCAAAGGGAGTGCGAATACTATCAGCTGTTTGATACGTTGCTGTCGATCGCCGATAGCAAACTAAACAGTGACAGTGTCACTAAACAGGTATCGGGGGAAAAACGCGACGATACCCGCCAGGCGCTGGATGCGGTGTGGGAGGAGGAACAGGTGAAGTTTATCGAAGATAACGCCACCGCCTGCGACAGCTCCCCAATGCAGTCTTATCAACGACGCTTTAGCCAGGACGTGGCACCACAGTATGTCGACGTCCGTGCCGGAGGCCCGAAATGATACAGTACCTTAACGTCTTCTTTTACGATATTTACCCCTATCTCTGCGGCACGGTGTTTCTCATCGGCAGCTGGCTGCGCTACGACTACGGTCAGTACACCTGGCGCGCCTCGTCAAGCCAGATGCTGGATAAGCGCGGGATGGTGCTTTGGTCGAACCTGTTCCATATCGGCATTCTCGGGATCTTCTTCGGCCATTTCTTCGGCATGTTGACGCCCCACTGGGTCTATTCCTGGTTCCTGCCAATGTCGCAAAAGCAGCTAATGGCGATGATTCTGGGCGGGGTTTGCGGTGTGCTGACATTGGTCGGCGGCATCGGCCTGCTGGTGCGTCGTCTGACCAACCCGCGCATTCGCGCGACCTCCACCACGGCGGATATTCTGATTCTGAGCATTCTGCTGATTCAGTGCGCGCTCGGCCTGACAACGATTCCGTTCTCCGCGCAGCACCCGGACGGCAGCGAGATGCTAAAACTGGTGGACTGGGCGCAGGCGGTGGTGACTTTCCACGGCGGCGCATCGGCGCATCTTGACGGCGTGGCGTGGATTTATCGCGTTCATCTGGTGCTGGGGATGACCATCTTCCTGCTGTTCCCGTTCACTCGTCTGGTACACGTCTGGAGCGCGCCGGTGGAGTATTTCACCCGCCGCTATCAGGTGGTACGTTCACGGCGTTGAGCAAATAAAACCAACCATCCCAGGCGCGGATACCTCTCCCGGAGGCGGTGCTACGCATCTGTCCGGGCTACCGAGCCGCTGACGGCGGTGAACCTGTAGCCCGACAAAGCGCAGCGCCGCCGGGGGCTTTTCCCTGAGATCGCTGCGAATTCCTTATCCAGCATACTGCTCCTGTACGCTGATTATTTCCCCGCCTCCGGATGCGTATCAAACGCCGCCATTACCGCCGCCAGCTCCGCTTCGCTAAAGCCATATTTCGCATCGTCAACGCCGAGGCCGAAACGTGTTTGCAACGCTTCGTACAGCGCCGGAACGTCCGGTAAGTCCAGCTTTTCGACCACATGGTTTTTATCCCAATGGGTAAAGTGGAAATTGGTTAACGTCATTTTGCCGCCGTCCGGTAAATGGCGACACATCAGCAGATGATGACGAAAGTGCGACTGCGGCCAGTGCGCCGACCAGAAATTGCCCATCACATAGTCAGAAGCGTACTGGCGACCCAAATCAAAATGGTACATCGACTGCCAGTGACCGTGATGACTGAACTGCAGCACCCATTCATCCCCTTCATAAATCAAGCGATACTCACCGTGCGGGGTGGTTTGTTCAACATCCGCCAGCAGCTTAATCGGCGCGGTCAGGGTCTGACCGCCGAAGCCGACATCGGCAATCCAGCGTTCGCCTTCCACCTCCACCAGCAGCAACCGATGAGTGCGCGGCGGCATATGCGGCGGATTGGCAAGCACCACGCGCCCGAGAAGGCTGCGCACGTTAAAGCCCATCTCGCGCAGCGCTCTCTCCAACAGACCATTTTGTTCAAAGCAGTAACCGCCTCGGCGACCATGAATCAGCTTATCTTCCAGCGTCCGATCGTCGAGGTGCATCTCCCGGGGCAACAGCACATCGAGGTTCTCAAACGGGATCGCGCCGTTATGGTGGATATGCAGTTCGCGCAAGGTGTTAATCGATACTTCAGGGGTTCCCGTCCAGCCCAGACGAGAAAAATAGGCGCTTAAAAATGGACTCATCAATGCCTCCAGCAATCGGTGTCCGACATTTATAGCCTGTTTTTTCTGCCTGACCAGCTATTTTGTGCGATCGCCTTTATTCGCGCGTGCCCCGCTGCATCAACGCCAATGCGCTGAGCATTAAAGCCAGGCCAGTAAATAGCGTCAGGGAAGCCATTGCCATCCCCTGTCCTACCGAGCCCTGCTCAAACTGACGCCAGATAAACACCGCTACGGTTTGCGTCCCTGCAGGAGCCAGCAGCAGCGAGGTCACCAGTTCACGGGAGGCAACGGCAAACACCATCAGCATCGCCGCCAGCAGCGCCGGAAACACCAGCGGCAGAACAATCAAACGCAGCGCCTGCAATGGCGTAGCACCATGCACCCGCGCCGCCGGTTCAAGGTTATTTCCGAGTTGGCGTAGCGCGCTGCCGACATAGCGCACCGGCCACGGCAGCAGCAAACAACAATAAGAAAGCAGTAGCATAAACCAGGTGTTATAGGGAGAAACCGGCCAGAACGGTTGATTCCACAGCAGAATCAGCCCAACGCCGACCACCACGCCCGGCAGCGCTGCTGGCATCAGCGATAACGCATCAACAATCGCACTCCCCTTGATTTTCTGCACCAATACCAGCCAGGCGGCCAGCATGCCGACGAGGCCGACGATCAATGCCGAAGCCAGCGCCAGCGAAAGGCTGGTCCCCAGCGCCGACAGCGCATCGCCCTGCTGGGCAAACAGCGCATCGAAATGCCTGAAGGTAAAATTGTCAGCATGAATGCCGCCTGACAGCGTCCCCATCAGGCTGGTTAGCACCATCGACGCCCCCGGTAATAACACCGCCAGTCCGCCGATACCCGCCATAAACAGCACCGCCGGAAGCGTCATCCAGCCCAAATCCGCCCCGCTGTTCTCTCCCGGCTTGCCGGTGACGCTGGTCACTTCCTTATCGCCAATCAGCCGCTTTTGCAGCCACCAGGCCAGCAGCGCTACCGCAATCAGCAGCAATGACAGCAGCGACGCACCCGGCAGGTCGATAGGCCAGTCGGCGAGCTTTTTCTCTATCCCGACGGTGAGCATCACCAGCCCTGCCCGCGAACCGAGGGCCGCCGGAACGCCGTACTCTTCAATGGCGAGGGTAAACGCCAGCAGCATCCCCGCCGCCAGCGCCGGAGAAAGCATCGGCAACGTGATATGCCAGAACGCCCGCCAGGCGCTGGCCCCGTGCACCCGCGCCACTATCGCCAGCCGCTGACCGCTCGCCAGCAGGCTGCGCGAGACCGCAAAATAGACCACCGGAAAGATGTTGAGGGTCATCACCAGCACGATCCCGCTGCGGCTGAACAGCAGATCGTTCAGATCCCAGCCGGTCAGTTGTTGCAGATAGCCGTTGCTTTGCAGCACCAGCATCCATGACAGCGCAGCGATATAGGGCGGCGTAAGAAAGGGGATCAGAAACAATAAATCCCACAGGCGGGGTAACGGTAAATTAAACAATCCGCGCAGCACGCCCAGCGGCAGACCGATAATCACGCTCATCAGCGCCACGCCGCAGGCTACCCACAGGGTGCCGCCAAGCATCGTCGTCAGCTGCGGGTCGGCAATCAGCGTCGATACGCCGCTAAACGCGCCGTCCAGCGAACCGGCGCTAAACTGGGGAAAAATAGCTTGAAGCACAATAAAGAAGAGCGGCAACGCCACCAGCACCAGCAGCGCCGTTAGCGTTCCCGTCGAAATAAGTTTCTGTTTCACGGTATTTTCCTGGAAACAATCCACAACTTCACAGCCGTCTGCGATCCGGTAGCCCGGACAGGCGCGCCAGCGCCGCCTCCGGGAGATGCACCGGGCCTGATGCCTCAGCGTTGCATCTTCCCGGTGGCGCTACGCTGACCAGGCTACTTTTTGCCCGAGCACGCTTTCGCCACCCGGGGAAATCGGTTTATTGCGCAAAAAGCGAATTAAAACGTGAGAGGACCGCGCTACGTTCACTGTTGCCATCGCTGGTGGTCGGCAGAATTTTCAGCTCATTGAGCAACGGACGTTTCGCCTGAACATCGCTACGGGCGGGCATCAGCCAGGCATCGGCGACCAGCGTCTGACCTTCCGGCGACAGGACATAGTCAACAAAGGCTTTGGCATCGTCAGCATGCTGGCTGGTTTTGAGGATCATCATTGGACGCGGCGCGATAACCGTACCGCTGGCCGGGAAAATCACCTTCAGCGATTCGCCCTGATGAATATTGCCGTAAGAGACATAATCCACCGCGCCGAACACCGCGGCTTTCGCCCCCTGCATAACAGGCGTTACCGCCTGGGCATTTGGCCCGCTGACCACCATGCCGTTCTTCTTCAGGTCGTCAAACAGCGACCAGGCTTTATCGCCCATGCCATTCTGTAACCCGATCAGCAAATCCAGCGATGCGCCGGAGAGCGCCGGGTCCGGCGTGGTGACTTTATCTTTGAACGCGGCTTCGGTCAGATCGCGCCACTCTTTCGGCTCCGGGGTGCCGCTTTTGGTGTTCCAGACGATCCCCAGCGCTGAAATGCCCTGAGCGACGTAATCAGCGGATTTCAGATTCGCCGGAACCTTATCGGCATTAGCGCTCTGATACGGCAGTAGCCAGCCACGGTTATGCAAATCCTCCGCCGTGTCCCAGGATGCGGAGATCAGCACGTCAGCCTGTGGATTCGCCTGTTCGGCTTCCAGACGCGCCATCACCTTGCCGGTGGTGGCCTGGAAAATATTCACCTTAACCCCGGTTTTCTTCTCATAGCCGCTGGCGAGACTTTTCGCCAGAGAGCCCGGACCGGCGGTGTATACGGTCAGCGCGTGGGCGCTGGATATCATGGTAGCGGACAACATAATCGCGAGCGCAACTCCTTTCTTAACGGTCATAACGGTTTTCATGCAGATTCCCCTGAGGATGAAGTAACGGCGCGGACGGCGGCAATGCTGCCCGCAGATAAATGAACAATCTTGTCAGCCAGCAGTTCTGCTTCGCGACGGTCATGGGTGACGTAGACGGCGGTGATGCCTAACTGGCGCAGCAGGCGGCTCATTTCGACGCACAACGACTCGCGCAGTTCGCTGTCGAGATTGGAGAGCGGTTCGTCGAACAGCAGCACGCGGGGTTCAGCGACGATAGCGCGGGCCAGGGCGACGCGCTGCTGCTGGCCGCCGGAAAGCCCCGACGGTTTACGCTCGGCGAAGCCGTTGAGACCAACCAGCGCCAGTGCCTCCATAACCCGCTTTTGCCGTTCGCGGCGCGCTACACCGCGCATACGCAGCGGAAAAGCTACGTTCTGCGCAGCCGTCATATGCGGCCACAGAGCGTAATCCTGGAAGACCATGCCAAGATCGCGCTGCTCCGGGGGCATTCCCCAGCCGGTTTTCGCCACCAGCCGATCGCCGAAGTGAATGTTGCCGCTGGCGGGAACTGTTAATCCTGCCAGCAGGCGCAGCAGCGTACTTTTGCCGCAGCCAGAAGGCCCCAGCAGCGCAACGATGCTGCCCGCATCGATATGCAGACTGATCTGATTAAGAACGGTGTTGGCACCGAAGGCGAAGGAAACGCCGTCGAGTTTAATGCTGGTAAGCGCGCGCATTATCGCCCTCCCCATTGGGAAAGCGATGCTCTACCCGCGGTCAACATCCGCCGGGCCGCGCTCACCTGAGATAAATTCAGGGGAGCTACCATATTGTTATCCTCTTTGGGACTTTTACCCGTCATTCTTCAAGTTGCATGTGCGTTGGCCGCATTCGTTCACCCCAGTCACTTACCAAAGTAAGCTCCAGGGGATTCGCTCACTTGCCGCCTGCCTGCAACTCGAATTATTTAGGGTATCGTGCCGCCGACTATAGGGAGCCTGTATGACGTATTGATTACATTTTCATTGCGGATTAACGTGTGATCTGGCATCAGACCCATTTACCAAGGAACGCATATGAGCCGTTTTCGCCACGTGGAACTCCAGTACGCCAGTCGCCTGCTTAATCATGGCCCGACCATTCTGATAACCAGCTATGACACCCAGTCTCAACGCCGTAACGTCATGGCCGCCGCGTGGTCGATGCCGGTGGAGTTCGCACCACCGAGGCTGGCTATCGTGGTGGATAAAAGCGCCTGGACGCGGGAAATTATTGAGCGCAACGGTACCTTCGGCATCGTCGTCCCCGGCGTGGAGGCCGCAAGCTGGACCTACGCAGTCGGTAGCATCAGCGGGCGCGATGAGGATAAATTTAACGCTTACGGCATTCCGGTAGTGCAAGGCCCGGAGCTGGGATTACCGCTGATCGAAGAGAAATGTCTGGCGTGGATGGAGTGCCGCCTGCTGCCGCCAACCGCAGCCCAGGAGCAGTACGATACCCTGTTTGGCGAGGTGGTTTCCGCGGCTGCCGATGAGCGCGCGTTCGTCACCGGTCGCTGGCAGTTCGACGACGATAAGATCAATACCCTACATCATCTCGGCACTGGCAATTTTGTCGCCAGCGGTCGCCACGTACAGGCTAATACCCCGGAAGAGTAAACCTTGCCGACCCGCAGATTGTTGAGATCGTTAGCCCGGACAGATGCGCAGCATCACCTCCGGGTTAATTCGGCAACACCCTGCGGTCTTCTTCCCGGGGGCGGCGCAAGCGCCTTGCCC
>NZ_JAPUEW010000093.1:0-5218 GCF_027492335.1 Klebsiella sp.
TGGCGGAAGATCACAGGAGTTGAACCTGCCCGGGACCGCTGGCGGCCCCAACTGGATTTGAAGTCCAGCCACCTCACCGGAGATGACGATCTTCCGCGCCTCGATTGCTACATGGAGGCGGGGCGCATTATAGCTACTTTCCTGCATTAACCACATACCCCAACGCACTTTTTTACTGTTAAAACTGGACTTTACAGAACCTTCTTAAACAAATCCTTGCAAAATCCGTGGGTTACACTTTTATACACTCTTTCAGGCTACCGAGATCACATAAAACAAGAAACGTAATTTGATTATGAGATATCGCAATTCATCTTACCGCGCGGATAGTTTACAAATTCTGTAACCGGTACCAACAAGCGGTAGCGCTGAGAGATGAGTGTGTTGTTATGAAAAATCATATTTTGTCCGTCAAAGAGAAGATTGGCTACGGCATGGGCGATGCCGCCAGCCATATCATTTTCGATAACGTCATGTTGTATATGATGTTTTTCTATACCGATATTTTTGGTATTCCTGCCGGCTATGTCGGCACCATGTTCCTGCTGGCCCGCGCGCTGGATGCGATATCCGATCCGTGCATGGGGTTGCTGGCCGACCGCACCCGCAGCCGCTGGGGGAAATTCCGCCCGTGGATACTGTTTGGCGCGATCCCGTTCGGCCTCGTCTGCGTGCTGGCCTACAGCACGCCTGACCTGAGCCATAACGGCAAGCTGATTTACGCTGCGGTCACCTACACTCTGCTGACCTTGCTCTACACCGTGGTCAATATCCCGTACTGCGCGCTGGGCGGCGTCATTACCGACAACCCGACTCAGCGCATCTCCCTGCAGTCCTGGCGCTTTGTGCTGGCGACGGCGGGCGGTATGCTCTCGACCGTCCTGATGATGCCGCTGGTGAACTTTATCGGCGGCGAAGACAAGGCGTTTGGCTTCCAGGGCGGTATTGCGGTGCTCTCGGTGATTGCTTTCCTGATGCTTGCCTTCTGCTTCTTCACCACCAAAGAACGCGTCGAAGCGCCGCCGAGTTCCACCTCGATGCGTGAAGATCTGCGCGATATCTGGCGCAACGATCAGTGGCGCGTAGTTGGCCTGCTGACCATTCTGAACATTCTCGCAGTCTGCGTTCGCGGCGGCGCGATGATGTATTACACCACCTGGATCATGGGGTCCGCTGCGCTGTTTACCGCGTTCCTCACCACCTACTGCGTCGGCAACCTGATTGGCTCGGCGCTGGCGAAGCCGCTCACCGACTGGAAATGCAAAGTTAGCGTCTTCTGGTGGACCAACGCCATCCTGGCGGTGCTGAGCGTGGCGATGTTCTTCGTGCCGATGGATGCCGAAATCACCATGTTCGCCTTTATCTTCGTGATTGGCGTACTGCATCAGTTGGTCACGCCGATTCAGTGGGTGATGATGTCCGACACCGTCGACTACGGCGAATGGTGTAACGGCAAACGCCTGACCGGTATTAGCTTCGCGGGCACCTTGTTCGTACTCAAGCTGGGCCTGGCGCTGGGCGGCGCGATGATTGGCTGGATGCTGGCCGGTGGTGGATACGATGCTGCAGCCAAAACCCAGAACAGCGCCACCATCACCATCATTATCTCATTGTTCACCCTCGCTCCGGCAGTCTGCTACCTGCTGAGCGCGGTTATCGCTAAACGCTACTACACCCTGAAAACGCCGTTCCTGAAAAAGATGATGGCAGAACTGGCTCAGGGTGCGCGCCGCAACGAACACGACTTCACTTCAGCGCCGACAGGCAAAGAATTGCAAAACTAAGAGGAAGCTATTGATGAAAATCAGTGATGGAAACTGGCTTATCCAACCAGGGCTCAATCTGATCCAACCCGTGCAGGTGTATGAGGTTGAGCAGCAGGGTAACGAGATGGTGGTCTACGTCGCGTCTCGCGAAGTCCGTGAGCGTGCCGCTCAGCTGGACGTTCCGCTCTTTACCGTACGCTTCTTCTCCCCTCAGGAAGGGGTGATCGGCGTACGCATGGAGCACTTCCAGGGGGCGCTGAACAACGGCCCGCATTACCCGCTGAACGTGCTGAAAGATGTAAACGTTGAAATTCAGAACGGCGATGAGTTTGCCGAGCTGAAGAGCGGTAACCTGACCGCCCGCGTCACCAAAGGTGACTTCTGGTCGCTGGATTTCCTGCGCGACGGCGTACGTATTACCGGCAGCCAGCTGAAAAACGACGGCTATGTGCAGGATACGAACACTAATCGCAACTACATGTTCGAGCGCCTTGATCTCGGCGTCGGCGACACCGTCTACGGCCTCGGCGAGCGTTTTACCGCGCTGGTGCGTAATGGTCAGACGGTAGAAACCTGGAACGAAGATGGCGGTACCAGCACCGAACAGTCGTATAAAAACATTCCGTTCTATCTGACTAACCGCGGCTACGGCGTGCTGGTTAATCATCCTGAGCGCGTCTCTTTCGAAATCGGCTCCGAGAAAGTCTCTAAGGTGCAGTTCAGCGTCGAAGGCGAGCATCTGGAATACTTCGTGATCGACGGCCCGACCCCGAAAGAGGTGCTGAACCGCTATACCCGTTTCACCGGGCGTCCGGCGCTGCCGCCAGCCTGGTCCTTCGGCCTGTGGCTGACCACCTCGTTTACCACCAACTACGACGAAGCGACGGTTAACAGCTTTATCGACGGTATGGCGGAGCGCAATCTGCCTCTGCACGTGTTCCACTTCGACTGCTTCTGGATGAAGGCCTTCCAGTGGTGCGATTTTGAGTGGGATCCGGTCACATTCCCTGACCCGGAAGGCATGATTAAGCGTCTGAAAGATAAAGGTCTGAAGGTCTGCGTGTGGATCAACCCGTATATTGGTCAACGTTCGCCGGTATTTAAAGAGCTGCACGAGAAAGGCTATCTGCTGAAACGTCCGGACGGATCGCTGTGGCAGTGGGATAAATGGCAGCCGGGCCTGGCGATTTATGACTTCACTAATCCGGAAGCCTGCCAGTGGTACGCCGATAAGCTGAAAGGTCTGATTGAGATGGGCGTTGACTGCTTCAAGACTGACTTTGGCGAGCGTATTCCGACCGACGTGCAGTGGTTTGATGGCTCCGACCCGCAGAAAATGCACAACCACTACGCCTTCATCTATAACGAGCTGGTGTGGAACGTGCTGAAAGAGACCGTTGGCGAGAAAGAAGCGGTGCTGTTCGCCCGTTCCGCCTCGGTGGGTGCGCAACAGTTCCCGGTTCACTGGGGCGGCGACTGCTACGCCAACTACGAATCCATGGCGGAAAGCCTGCGCGGTGGCCTGTCGATCGGGATGTCCGGCTTTGGTTTCTGGAGCCACGATATTGGTGGCTTCGAAAACACCGCGCCTGCTCATGTCTACAAACGCTGGTGCGCCTTCGGCCTGCTGTCAAGCCACAGCCGTCTGCACGGCAGCAAATCCTATCGTGTGCCGTGGGCTTACGATGACGAGTCCTGCGACGTAGTGCGTCACTTCACGCAGCTGAAATGCCGCATGATGCCGTATCTGTATCGCCAGGCCCGGCTTGCCAACGAGTTCGGTACGCCGATGCTGCGTTCAATGATGCTGGAGTTCCCGCACGACCCGGCCTGTGACTATCTGGATCGTCAGTATATGCTGGGTGATTCCGTGCTGGTCGCACCAGTGTTTAGCGAAGCGGGCGATGTGCAGTTCTATCTGCCGGAAGGCAACTGGACGCATCTGTGGCACAACGACGAAGCGCAGGGTAGCCGCTGGCATAAGCAGAATCACGATGTGCTGAGCCTGCCGGTTTACGTGCGCGACAACACCCTGCTGGCGCTGGGCAACAACGACCAGAAGCCGGACTACGCGTGGAACGAAGGCACCGCTTTCCAGCTGTTCAACCTCGACGATGGCCGCGAAGCCGTCTGCCAGGTTCCGGCTGCGGACGGTTCGGTGGTCTTCACGCTGAAGGCGAAACGCCAGGGCAACACCATTACCGTCAGCGGTGAAGGCGACGCCAGCGGCTGGACGCTGTGTCTGCGCAATATCCCGCAGGTTGCGGGTGTGCAGGGCGGCGCTCAGGCGGGTAGCGAGCTGGGTGCAGTCGTCACCGCGCAAGGCAACGCGCTGACGATTACGCTGTAAGGTTTTCTATCCCGAAGCACGGGTTCGCAGTTATCTGCGGACCCGTAACCCGGACAAGGCGCGTCAAGCGCCGCCTCCGGGAATACAGGCGTAATGCAGGCTCAGGTTATCCTCCCGGTGGCGCTGCGCTGACCGGGCTACGAGCTAACCCCTCTTCGTTTATGAAGAGGGTTTTTTTATTCCATTTTGTCGAAAAAAGTAACGTTCATTTCATTCTGGTGATTCATCCCACAGACACTATTGCCGCCAGGTGATAGCGTAGTTTGCCGCTGAGAGGAGCCCGGAATGGATTTAGAAAATATCTTTCGTGATGTGAAGCTAAGCAAAACTGAGATGACTGTGCTGCGCTTTATCCAGAACGATCCTGAGCAATGCGTTCGCGAGGGGGTCCGCGCCGTCGCGGAACACTGTTATAGCAATCCCTCCTCGCTGGTGAGGCTGGCGAAGAAATTGAAATTCAGCGGCTGGCTGGAGCTGGTCTACTTTATTAAATTCAATATCACCATGCCCAAACTCGATGTGACTAACGATATCGATTATATGAGCATTCAGCCGGTGGAGGGGATAACCCCGCTGCTGGAAAGTCTGCAAAATCACCGCATTTTGATTCACGGCAGCGGCTTTTCGCAGCTGATCGCCCAGTATATTTATAATAAGTTTTTGGTGATCGGGGTGAATGCCAGCCTGGCATTGTGGCCGGATTATGAAATCCTGGAGCAGAAGAACGCCGCCAAATTTGATTCGATCTGGATTATTTCCAAATCCGGGCGCAGCAGTTCGGCGCTGAACTGGGTGAAGGCTCTGGAGGGGAAAGAGATTAATCTGGTCTGCTTTACTGGCGATTATCAAAGCCCGCTGGCGCAGGCGGCGGATACGGCGTTTATCATTCATGACCCGCAGAAGTTCGATGACGATATTTACTGGAGTAACCCGTTTTTCGGTTATTGCATACTCGGTTTTGAGCGGTTGCTGAAGATGTGGTTTATGCAGACGGGTATCCCCGGAGGCGGCGCTTGACGCGCCTGTCCGGGCTACCGGCCCGCAGATGGCTGTGAGTTTGTAGCCCGGTCAGCGCAGCGCCACCGGGATGAAGCCGCGCCGA
>NZ_JAPUEW010000094.1:0-144382 GCF_027492335.1 Klebsiella sp.
AAAGCCCGTACTTGCGTACGAGCTCTTCTTAAAATATGGCGGTGAGGGGGGGATTCGAACCCCCGATACGTTGCCGTATACACACTTTCCAGGCGTGCTCCTTCAGCCACTCGGACACCTCACCATATTGTTTTGCTGCTCACCTTAGGTGGGCAACGGGGCGCTACTATAGGGAGTTGCGCTAAAACGGTCAAGCAGTATTTACTCTTTCTTTACCGTTCGGTCAAGCAATGAACACTACCCCGCCGACGGGCGGCAGGGCAGGCATTTTAACGCTGTGAATCAAGCCGTTCGTTGTTTTTCACCACGTCCTGCGCTTTGGCGTAGCTCTCGATCAGTAACTGGTATGCCGGGAAGATTTTGGTATAAACCTCAGCCCACTCTGCGGCATCCGGGCGATTCCAGGTACGCTGTAGCTCGGAAGCGACTGCGGCGGTATCCATTGGCACCACGCCTGCCTGAACCACGCGGGCGAGGGTGATTTCCTGCGCCATTTTGCTGTAGGTACCGGAAGCGTCAATCACGGCGAAGACCTTATAACCATCGGCAACGGCGGCAATGGACGGGAACGCCATGCAGACGCTGGTAATCGTACCGGCAATAATCAGCGTCTTACGTCCGGTTGCTTTTACTGCGTCTACAAATTCCGGGTTATCCCAGGCGTTGATCTCGCCCTTACGCGCAATATATTTCGCGTGCGGTGCGTTCTGGTGAATCTCCGGGATCAGTGGGCCGTTTGGCCCCTGCGGGACTGATGCCGTGGTGATCACCGGGATCCCTGCTAATGACGCCATTTTTGCCAACGCAGCGGCGCGGGCGCGCAGCTCCGGCATCGGCATGTCGCCGACGGTTTGAAACAGGCCGCTCTGATGGTCAATCAACAACATGGCGGTATCATTCACGTCAATCACCGGACGAGAACCGTTAAAGTTAGCTGGAGTCGACATACTATTCACCTCTGTAATATTAGATTTGGCCGAAGCGGCCGCTGTTAAAATCACGAACGGCTTCCGCGATTTGCGCTTTGGTATTCATCACAAATGGGCCGTAACCGACAATTGGTTCCTGTAGTGGCTCGCCGGCCATCAGCAGGACTTTTGCGTTGGAACTCACCTCAAGGTGGAGTGATTCCCCTTTCTGGCTGAGCACCACCAGTTGGCCTTCACGAGCGCTTCCCTCTCCGTTCACCTTAACTTCACCTTCCAGCACGACCAGTGCGGTGCTCCAGCCATCGGGCTGATGCAGCGTTATGTCCTGACCCTGATTAAGCTGCAGGTCCCAGACATTGAGCGGCGAAAAGGTATGCGCCGGTCCGACAACATCGCCGTAGCGGCCCGCAATGACCCGCATACGACCCGCGTTATCCGCCAGAGCAACGTCAGGGATCGCATCAGCGGTGATGCTCTGATATCCCGGATTCGTCATCTTGTCTTTGGCCGGAAGGTTGACCCAGAGCTGAATCATTTTCAGCTCGCCGCCGGTTCGGGTGAAATTCGCCGAGTGGAACTCTTCGTGCAGTATTCCGGCACCTGCCGTCATCCACTGCACATCACCGGGGCCAATAACGCCGCCCCGACCGGTAGAATCTCGGTGCTCTACTTCCCCTGAATAAACGACGGTGACGGTTTCAAATCCGCGATGCGGATGCTCACCAACGCCGCGTTTCTCTGTCCCAGCCGGGAAGTGGTGCGGGCCAGCATAGTCAAGCAGCAGGAAGGGGCTTAGCTGTTCGCCGTGAGTCTGATAAGAGAACATCGAACGAACCGGGAAACCGTCGCCTACCCAGTGCTGCGAGGGGGCGGTATAGATGCCAGTAATCTGTTTCATGGTGGTCTCCTGCATGTCTGTTTCTGATGTGAATAAGCATATATTCAGTTCTAATTGCCCGGTAGATAGTGAAAATGGCCTATACTGTTCTAAAAATGGAACGATGGAGGAAGGATGCAGGATCTCAACGATTTAGCCTGGTTTGTCCAGGTGGTCGATCACGGTGGCTTTGCTGCGGCAGGAAGAGCGCTCGATCAGCCTAAATCAAAATTAAGCCGCCGGATTGCTCAGCTTGAAGAACGTCTCGGGGTGCGTCTGATTCAGCGTACTACCCGGCAGTTTGCGGTGACCGAGGTCGGACAAACCTTTTATCAACACTGCAAAGCGATGTTGATAGAGGCGGAGGCGGCTGAACAGGCGGTGGAAACGCTGCGTTCAGAGCCGTGCGGCAGCGTGAGGCTGACCTGCCCGGTGACGCTTTTGCATGTGCACATCGGCCCGATGCTGGCGAGGTTTATGCAGCGTCATCCGGGGGTAACGCTATTATTGGAAGCGACGAACCGACGGGTTGATGTAGTGGGGGAAGGCGTCGATGTGGCTATTCGCGTGCGGCCAAGGCCTATAGAAGATAGCGATCTGGTGATGCGCGTATTGGCCGACCGTGGACATCGGCTGGTGGCGAGTCCAACATTAGTTGAGCGGCTGGGCGTGCCCCAGGCACCGTCTGAACTCAGCGAATGGCCGGGGTTAAGTATCGGTGCAGGAAAACATCAACATCACTGGCAACTAACCGGTCCCGAGGGCGCGCAGGCGGAGGTCTATTTCACTCCCCGGATGGTAACAACGGATATGCTGGCGCTGCGAGAAGCGGCGGTTGCCGGAGTTGGTGTGGTGCAGCTTCCTTTATTAATGGTGCGCGATCAGCTGGCGGCAGGGGAGCTGGTGGTTGTGCTTGATGAGTGGCAACCGCGCAGGGAGGTGATCCATGCGGTTTTTGCCTCTCGTCGTGGACTGCTGCCGTCGGTCAGGGCGCTGGTTGATTTCCTGAGCGAAGAGTATCAGCGGATGGAGGAGGATTAGGATTTGATAAAATCCGTAAGGAGCAGCGCTATCGGAGATAGTCTGAAGCCGCAGAAGAGTGGCTGTTCCCGGAGGCGGCGCGATGCGCCTGTCCGGGCTACCGGATGGTGGGGTGCAACATGCGAAAAAAAAGCCCGTACTTGCGTACGAGCTCTTCTTAAAATATGGCGGTGAGGGGGGGATTGACTCGCTTCGCTCGCCCTGCGGGCAGCTTCCTCGCAGGCTCGTCATCTGTCCAACTGGCTGCGCCAGTTGTCGAACCCCGGTCGGGGCTTCTCATCCCCCCGGTGGGGTGCAACATACGAAAAAAAAGCCCGTACTTGCGTACGAGCTCTTCTTAAAATATGGCGGTGAGGGGGGGATTCGAACCCCCGATACGTTGCCGTATACACACTTTCCAGGCGTGCTCCTTCAGCCACTCGGACACCTCACCATATTGTCATTCCCGTTGCTGCCGGGAACGGGCGCTAATTTAGGGAAATACGTAAGTCTCGTCAATCAACTTTTTTAAAAAACCGTGCGTTTAGCCAAACTTCAAGCAACTTGCCTTCTAAATGCGCGAGAATCGTTTTTTTTGTCACCATTTCTTTTTTAACACGATAGCCAGACGAAATTTGCTATGCTGACAAACCAATAGAAAACAATGAATAAAACACGACGCTAACGTAACCTGCCTAAGTCGTCGGCTATCAGGAGCCATCATGGAGATTATTTTTTACCACCCGACGTTTGACACTTCGTACTGGATTACGGAGTTGGAGAAGCAACTGCCCGGTTCGCGAGTGCGCGAGTGGAAACCGGGTGATAACCAATCCGCCGACTATGCGTTGGTCTGGCATCCTCCGGTAGAAATGTTGCAAGGGCGTGACTTAAAGGCGGTCTTTGCCCTTGGCGCTGGCGTCGATTCAATCCTTAGCAAGCTGCGGGAACATCCGGAAATGCTGCCGCTGTCGATTCCGTTATTCCGTCTGGAAGACACCGGCATGGGCTTGCAGATGCAAGAATATGCTGTGAGCCAGGTTCTGCACTGGTTCCGTCGTTTTGATGATTACCTGGCATTAAAGCAGGAAGCCCGCTGGCAGCCCCTGGATGAGTATCCTCGCGAGGAGTTTACTATCGGGATTATGGGCGCGGGCGTGCTAGGCGCTAAAGTGGCAGAAGGGCTGCAAGCGTGGGGCTTTCCGCTGCGCAGTTGGAGCCGTAGCCGTAAGTTCTGGCCGCAGGTGACGAGTTTTGCTGGAGCAGAAGAACTGGGCGAATTTCTGAGCAGCACTCGCGTGCTGATTAACCTGTTGCCTAACACTGCGGAAACTGTTGGCATTATTGATAAAACGCTGTTGGCGCAGCTTCCGGATAATAGCTATGTGCTGAATCTGGCGCGTGGAGTTCATGTGGTTGAAGACGATCTGCTGGCGGCGCTGGATAGCGGTAAGCTTAAAGGAGCTATGCTTGATGTGTTCAGCCGCGAACCATTACCGAAAGAGAGCCCGCTTTGGGCGCATCCACGGGTTGCGATGACGCCTCATGTTGCAGCTGTCACTCGGCCTCAGGAAGCCATTGCTTATATTGCAGGAACTATCGGCCAACTGGAACGAGGCGAAACGGTAAGCGGGCAGGTCGATCGCCAGCGAGGATACTAAGAGATAACCCCGCTGCGGCGGGGTTTTTGCTGATCATGAGCGCATATTCCTGCTATTCTTGCCACAAACAGAGAAGGAGAATGTGATGTATCCTGTTGACCTGCACATGCATACCATTGCCAGCACCCACGCTTACAGTACCCTGCACGATTATATTGCCGAAGCAAAGCGCAAGGGGATCAAACTCTTTGCCATTACCGACCATGGCCCTGATATGGCTGATGCGCCACATTACTGGCATTTCATCAACATGCGCATCTGGCCGCGGCTGGTGGATGGTATTGGCATTCTGCGCGGCATCGAAGCCAACATCAAAAACACACAGGGCGAAATAGACTGTACCGGTCCAATGCTCACCTCTCTGGACCTGATTATTGCAGGTTTCCACGAGCCGGTGTTCCCGCCTCAGGATAAAGCGACCCATACGGAGGCGATGATCGCCACCATGGCCAGCGGCGCAGTGCATATTATTAGCCATCCCGGTAATCCCAAATTCCCCGTTGATATCCCGGCCATTGCTGCTGCGGCGGCGAAATACCATGTTGCGCTGGAGATCAATAACTCATCTTTTGTCTCATCGCGCATTGGAAGTGAAGATAATTGCCGTGCCGTCGCGCAGGCCGTGCGTGATGCCGGAGGCTGGGTTGCGCTGGGGTCGGATTCCCATACCGCATTCACGCTGGGCGAATTTACCGAATGCCGTAAGATCCTTGATGCCGTTGATTTCCCGGAGGATCGCATTCTTAACGTGACACCTCGGCGTATGCTTGATTTCCTTGAATCACGAGGAATGGCGGCGATCCCTGAATTTGCTGAACTTTAATTTGAATAACTGGAAGAAATGAATGAACGAGTTTTCTATCCTCTGCCGCGTGCTGGGTTCACTGTACAACCGTCAGCCGCAGGACCCGCTGCTGGTCCCGCTGTTTACCCTTATTCGTGAAGGGAAGCTGGCGGCGAGCTGGCCGCTGGAGCAGGATGAGCTGCTGGAGCGTCTGCAAAAGAGTTGTGATATGCAGTCGCTGGCCGCTGAATATAATGCCCTGTTTGTTGGTAAAGAGTGCAGCGTTGCGCCTTACCGTAGCGCATGGGTGGAAGGGGCGACAGAAGCTGAAGTTCGTGGTTTTCTGAGTGCACATGGGATCCCAACCGGAGAAAGCGCAACGGATCATATCGGATCGCTGCTGCTGTCTGCCTCATGGCTGGAAGATCATGTCACTGAGGATGAAAGCGAGACTCTGGAAACGTTGTTTGCCGACTATATTCTGCCGTGGTGTGGGGCCTTCCTTGGTAAAGTTGAAGCGCATGCGACTACGCCATTCTGGCGTACTATGGCACCGCTGACCCGCGAAGCTCTCTCTGCAATGTGGGATGAGCTGCAGGAAGAAAATGAATAATAATTTGTGATTAAAGTCACAAATTTAATGCAACGAAAAATCACATATCTTACATAATGTGTTCTATGTCGCATTTGCCAGGTGCGTATCTGCTATGATGCGCACTATGAACATACTCTTCGCAATCGCATTAACGACTGGCATTCTCTCCGGAATTTGGGGATGGGTGGCTGTCGCGCTTGGCCTGCTGAGCTGGGCGGGTTTCCTCGGCTGCACCGCTTACTTTGCTTGTCCGCAAGGTGGGCTGAAAGGGCTGCTCATTTCCGCCTGTACGGTCATGAGCGGCGTGATATGGGCGCTGGTGATTATTTATGGCAGCGCGCTGGCGCCACAGTTGGAAATCCTGAGCTATGTTATGACAGGTATCGTGGCGTTTCTGATGTGCATACAAGCGCGTCAGCTGCTGCTCTCCTTCGTACCCGGTACGTTTATTGGTGCATGCGCGACGTTTGCGACCAACGGCGACTGGCGTTTGGCGGTACCTTCGCTGGCATTGGGCCTGGTCTTTGGCTACGCCATGAAAAATAGCGGGCTGTGGCTGGCGGCGCGAGCCGCGAAAAATAAATCACTGGCTAACGAAAACAGCTAATCGCGTATAAATCACACGTTTACCTTAAAACAGGGCTTCAGGCCCTGTTTTTTTGTGCCCGGTATTCCTTTCATTAAACCTCCCTCCCGTCTACACGTTCTTGAGCCACTGTACCGTCAGTCAGTGAATCGATTTTGTTAACAAAATTGATGTAAATTGAATAAATTTGTTTTTGTTTTGTTAATATAAATGTGTCTTTGTAAATAAAAATGACCCAATGCACTCATGGATGGCTTGTGCTTTTTGATAGCTATGCAGAAATGCAGAGGAGTTTTATCATGAAAAAATACAAATGCGCGTTAGTTGCCGCTTTGTGTGTTTTACCCACGTTATTTAGCCCGGCCATGGCGGAGCAGGTGCAGGCTGGCGTCATCCATTTCTACGGGCAGGTTGTAGAAGCACCTTGCCAACTTAATGCAACAGGCAATCGAGTTGTTATGGATTGCCCCAGGGCGAAGACGGTACGGATCTCGGCTCAGCAGCTTGAAAATGGAAATATTCATAACGAAAACATCCGCTCGGCGAAGTTAAGATACATTAACCCGCAACACACCCTTGCAATTCTCGACGTTGATTATCGGTAACAGTCTGCCCCCAGGCTTTCGTCCTGGGGGCTATCATGCCATATTATCCTCAAGTATTTATCTTTAGACGTATGCCGGCAGGAGGGGAAATGGCTGTTCAACCTGAGGTTATTCTCGGCGACATTACAACGCTTGCGGTCGATGTTATCGTCAACGCCGCAAATCCTTCATTGCTTGGCGGCGGTGGGGTAGACGGCGCGATTCATCGCGCTGCCGGCCCTGAACTGCTGGCCGCCTGTAAAATCGTGCTTCAACAGCAGGGAGAATGCCCTCCAGGTCATGCAGTCATTACCGTCGCAGGAAATCTACCTGCCAGCGCGGTCATTCACACCGTAGGGCCAGTTTGGCGCGGCGGCGACAGGCAGGAGGCAGAGTTGCTGGCAGACGCTTATAAAAATAGCCTGCTGCTGGCTTCAGCAAATAACTATCGCTCAATTGCATTTCCCGCTATCAGCACTGGCGTTTATGGATATCCTAAAGACGCTGCGGCAGAAATTGCCGTACGCACGGTAAATGCGTTTCTCACTCGCTACAACCCTCTGGAACGCGTCATTTTTGTCTGTTTCGATGCTGAAACGGCTGGCATTTATACCCGATTGCTTCAGACGCAGTAGTTCGTTATACAGATCCGTTGCAGGAATAAGATATGATAGTTTCCCGCATTCGCAGGAAATTATCATCACTGGAGATTTACGCGTGGCTGAAGGGAAAGTACTGCATAAACAACAGATTCGCCGTGCGGAAATTGTGGCTGCAGCACAGAAATGTTTGGCGGAAAAGGGACTGCATGGTGCCTCCGTCGCGGACATTGCGCGTCAGGCAGGTCTGAGCGTAGGGCAGTTGTATCGCATCTTTGCCAGCAAAGAAGAGATCGTTGAAGCGATCGTCAGTGAAATCGTCAATGCCAGGGTTGGCGAGATGGTGGCCGGAAACCATGATTTGGTCCGGATGGCCTCAGTTTTAGCTGGCGTGATCCCAGCGACCGATGACACAAAAACCGATAATTATCTGTTGATGGAAATTAACGCGGAAGCATCCAGAAATCCCCGCCTGCGTGAAATTATGCATCAAGCCGATCGTCGTCTGAAAGAAGAGGGTGGGCGACTGACCCGACACTATCATCCTGAAATGAGCGCAGAACAAATTAATGTCGCCTGTGAATTTATCGCGATCTTAACTGAAGGCGCAGCCTATCGGTGTGAACTGGCAACGACCTCGACAGTTGATAAGACGGCGATGGAGGCGCTTTACCGCAACGTATTTCATCTGTTGTTCATGAAAGAGTAGAGCTGCCGGACGCAAAATAGACGGCAGCTTTTGACTTTATCAACCCACTGAAATCTGTGGTTTAGCTGTTTTTTGTTGGAACTTTCCGGAGAAAAGGAAGCGCAGGAGCGGTATTCGCAGATGGATTTCATACAGAATCAGCGCAATCCCAACAACAAAGACCAGCCCGGTAATAAACCCTAAGGTGTTCGATTTAATCACCGGGGTTATCCATGCGCCATAGAGTAAGGTCAGTGGATGGTGGACCAAATAGATAAAGAGTGAAGCGTTGACGAAATAGGTGACTCGCGTGGACTGGAAGTTTAGCAACCGGTGGCCAAGGGAAAAGACGACGTTGACCATCCAAAGGCCAAGAACCATGGTGATGACGTATTCTGTTTCATACATCCAGCCATCGCCAGACCCATACTGCTGATTCAGGCGATAGGCGATAAAGCCCAGCAGCGCCCCAACAAAGCACCAGGGTGATGAGGTGGTAAACATCGCTTTCAGGCGAGAGTTAATAAACGTCTGGGCGCCAAGAATAAAGAAAGGCAGATAGAAAAGCGTCTGCATAACAATAAAGTTGAACAGGCCATTACTAAGAACAGGCGGGTAAACCATAAACAGGGTGCGACGAATCACCGCATAAAGTACGCCGAGCGCCAGAAAAATCATCGATAGCTGGCCCATTGTGACGGTGTCACCAAAGGATGGCGCAGCGGTAGAACGTCGACGCGTCAACCACTTAAACATCACCACGCCGAGCGTCGTCAGAACCACCAGCACTAACAAAAACCACAGGTGTGAAATTAGTTCCCAGGCCAGGGTGTTAAACTTGTCATATCCCGAGAGGGTATGCCAGTTTCCAGCCTTGCCGTTGACGTACTGCAGCATAATAAACTGCGGCAAGGTCAGCAGTGGAATGGCGGTTAGCATAGGAATGCCTACGCGCTCAACGCGCACTTTCCACCATTTCTTGAGCGGATAGCGCAGAAAAAGCATGTAGGAAAAATAACCGGAAATCACAAAGAAGACCTGCATCCGAAAAGCATGGATGAAATCGTTAAACAACGTCAACCACCATGAGGGCTCTACGCTGTTTACATGCCAGCTGTGGCTGGAGTAAATGAGCGAGATATGAAAAGGTATCCCCAACAGCATCAGCCACGCGCGGATGCTATCGAAAAAATATTCACGCTGTACCGGAGTATTATTCATACAATATCACTACATTCTCAGACAATTCGTCTTATCACTCAACGTGATAACCTTTAAATTCTCTGCAACCCTACATGAACTCTGGTTATCTGTCTCCAGGATAAGCACGCAAAGTGCAGTCGGGGCAGTGAACTGTTTATTCCCTGTGCCGCCAGGCCGAACAATGCAGGGATTATGTTGTCGGAATGCCTGAGTTTCCATTAAAATAGATCGGATCGATTTAAGCACACAAAGGGGGAAGTGCTTACTTATATGAAACATAAACCACAGATGATGAAAATGCGTTGGTTAAGCGCAGCCGTAATGTTGTCCCTGTGTACTTCATCTGCATGGGCATTCAGCATTGATGACGTTGCAAAAGAGGCTCAAACGTTAGCTGGCAAAGGCTATGAAGCGCCGAAAAGTAACCTGCCCTCTGCTTTCCGCGATATGAAGTATGCGGATTATCAGCAAATTCAGTTTAATCACGATAAAGCCTATTGGAATAATCTTAAAAGCCCGTTCAAGCTTGAGTTTTACCACCAGGGGATGTATTTCGACACGCCGGTCACCATTAATGAAGTGACTGCCACCAGCGTGCGTAAAATTAAATATAACCCGGATTATTTCAATTTTGGTAATGTTCAGCACGACAAAGACACGGTTAAAGACCTGGGCTTTGCTGGCTTTAAAGTCCTGTATCCGATCAATAGCAAAGATAAGAACGACGAAATTGTCAGCATGCTCGGAGCAAGCTACTTCCGCGTACTGGGTCAGGGCCAGGTATATGGGCTTTCTGCCCGTGGACTTGCTATCGATACTGCGCTGCCTTCTGGCGAAGAATTCCCGCGTTTTCGTGAGTTCTGGATTGAACGTCCGAAAGCTACGGATAAACGCCTGACGATTTATGCGCTGCTGGATTCTCCCCGCGCAACCGGAGCCTATCGCTTTGTGGTGATGCCGGGCCGCGACACTGTTGTTGACGTGCAATCGAAGGTCTACCTGCGCGACAAAGTAGGCAAGCTGGGTGTTGCTCCACTGACCAGCATGTTCCTGTTTGGGCCGCACCAGCCGTCTCCGACGACCAACTATCGCCCGGCGCTGCATGATTCCAACGGTCTCTCAATCCTCGCCGGAAATGGTGAATGGATCTGGCGTCCGCTGAATAATCCAAAACATCTGGCCGTCAGTAGCTATGCGATGGAAAACCCGCAAGGCTTCGGGCTGCTGCAGCGTGGCCGCCAATTCTCTCGTTTCGAGGATCTTGACGATCGCTACGACCTGCGTCCAAGCGCGTGGATCACGCCAAAAGGCGACTGGGGTAAAGGTAAAATCGAACTGGTTGAAATTCCGACCAATGACGAGACCAACGATAATATCGTCACCTACTGGACGCCGGACCAATTGCCGGAGCCAGGCAAAGAGATGAACTTCAAATACACCATCACCTTCAGTCGCGATGAAGACAAACTGCATGCGCCAGATAACGCGTATGTGATGCAGACTCGTCGTTCCACTGGTGACGTGAAGCAATCGAATCTGATTCGCCAGCCGGATGGTACCATCGCCTTTATCGTCGATTTTACCGGCACTGAGATGAAAAAACTGCCCGCTGACACCGCGATAACCGCTCAGGCAAGTATCGGCGATAACGCTGAAATCGTTGAAAATACGGTGCGCTATAATCCGGTAACTAAAGGCTGGCGTATGATCCTTCGCGTGAAAGTAAAAGATCCGAAGAAAACGACGGAAATGCGTGCTGCGCTGGTCAATGCCGATCAGACGCTGAGTGAAACCTGGAGCTATCAGCTGCCTGCTAATGAATAAGATAACGAAGTACATCGACGCATTGCCGCTGTCGGATGCAGAAAAAGCCGCGTTGCCTGACGCCAGTCTGCAGGCCGTACATGAAGCACTGGACGCTGAACATCATGTCTATAAGCGTGAAGATGACTCGCCGCTAGGGTCAGTAAAATCACGACTGGAACACAGCTGGCCGGATTCACTGGCTGGTGACCAGTTGATGAAGGATGACGAAGGGCGTACTCAGTTGAATGCGATGCCGAAGGCAAAACGTTCCTCTATGTTCCCGGACCCCTGGCGTACTAACCCGGTCGGGCGCTTCTGGGACCGGCTGCGTGGGCGTGACGTCACCCCACGCTATCTTTCTCGTCTGACGAAAGAAGAGCAGGAGAGCGAGCAGAAATGGCGTACCGTCGGCTCGATTCGTCGCTACATCCTGCTGTTGTTGACGCTGGCGCAGACCGTCGTGGCGACCTGGTACATGAAAACTATTCTGCCTTATCAGGGCTGGGCGCTGATCAACCCGGCAGATATGGTAGGGCAGAACCTGTGGGTCTCCTTTATGCAACTGCTGCCGTATGTGCTGCAGTCGGGGATTCTGATTCTGTTCGCCGTGCTTTTCTGCTGGGTTTCCGCTGGGTTCTGGACGGCGCTGATGGGCTTCCTGCAACTGCTAATTGGGCGTGATAAATACAGTATCTCTGCTTCGACGGTGGGTGATGAGGCGCTGAATCCGGAGCATCGTACTGCGCTCATTATGCCTATCTGCAACGAAGACGTTGATCGTGTTTTCGCTGGTCTGCGCGCAACCTGGGAATCGGTAAAAGCTTCCGGGAATGCTGAGCACTTTGACGTCTATATTCTCAGCGATAGCTACAACCCGGATATTTGCGTGGCTGAGCAAAAAGCGTGGATGGAGCTGATTGCTGAAGTGCAGGGGGAAGGGCAGATATTCTATCGCCGCCGCCGCCGCCGCGTGAAACGTAAAAGCGGCAACATCGATGATTTCTGCCGCCGCTGGGGTAGTCAGTATAGCTATATGGTCGTGCTGGATGCCGACTCCGTGATGAGCGGTGAATGCCTGAGCGGTCTGGTGCGCTTGATGGAAGCGAATCCGAATGCCGGTATTATCCAGTCATCGCCGCGCGCATCCGGTATGGATACGCTCTACGCTCGCTGCCAGCAGTTTGCCACCCGCGTTTATGGCCCGTTGTTCACCGCTGGCCTGCACTTCTGGCAGTTAGGTGAATCGCACTACTGGGGCCATAACGCTATCATTCGCGTAAAACCGTTTATCGAGCACTGTGCCCTGGCACCGTTGCCTGGTGAGGGTAACTTCGCAGGTTCGATTCTGTCGCACGACTTCGTTGAAGCTGCATTGATGCGTCGTGCCGGGTGGGGGGTATGGATTGCCTACGATCTTCCAGGCTCTTATGAAGAGCTGCCGCCAAACCTGCTGGACGAACTGAAGCGCGATCGTCGCTGGTGTCAGGGAAACCTGATGAACTTCCGCCTGTTCCTGGTTAAGGGGATGCACCCGGTTCACCGCGCGGTATTTCTGACTGGCGTCATGTCCTATCTGTCGGCACCGCTGTGGTTTATGTTCCTTGCGCTCTCAACCGCCTTACAGGTGGTGCATGCATTGACCGAACCGCAATACTTCCTGCAGCCGCGACAGCTGTTCCCGGTCTGGCCGCAGTGGCGTCCGGAGCTGGCTATCGCGCTTTTTGCGTCAACGATGGTGTTGTTGTTCCTGCCGAAGTTGCTGAGTATCATTCTGGTATGGTGCAAAGGCTCGAAAGAGTACGGTGGATTCCTCCGCGTCACTCTTTCGCTGCTGTTGGAAGTGCTCTTCTCAGTACTGCTGGCGCCGGTGCGTATGCTGTTCCACACCGTGTTTGTGGTCAGTGCGTTTCTTGGTTGGGAAGTGGTCTGGAACTCACCGCAGCGCGATGATGACTCGACTCCGTGGGGCGAGGCGTTTATGCGCCATGGTTCACAGATGCTGCTGGGCCTGGTCTGGGCGGTCGGTATGGCGTGGTTGGATCTGCGTTTCCTGTTCTGGCTGGCGCCGATCGTGGTTTCGCTGATTCTGTCGCCGTTCGTGTCGGCCCTCTCCAGCCGTGCCACGCTAGGTCTGCGCAGTAAGCGCTGTAAGCTATTCCTGATCCCGGAAGAGTATTCGCCACCGCAGGTGCTGAAAGATACCGATGCGTACCTGACGCTGAATCGTCAGCGTTCTCTGGACGATGGTTTTATGCATGCCGTGTTTAATCCATCATTCAACGCATTGGCAACGGCAATGGCAACTGCGCGTCACCGCCATGGTCATATTCTGGATATCGCCCGTGAACGTCATGTCGAACAGGCATTGAACGAGACGCCGGATAAACTCAATCGCGATCGTCGTCTGGTGTTGCTGAGCGATCCGGTTACAATGTCGCGTTTGCACTATCGCGTGTGGGCCGCGCCGGAGAAATACTCTTCGTGGGTGGATACCTACCAGCAATTGACGTTGAATCCGTTGGCGTTGAAAGTGAAGTAAGCCGTACGTAAAGGAAAATACCGGCAAAAATGCCGGTATTTTTTTACCTGAAAATAGAGGTTATAGATGAGAGTTTTACTGGTTATCGCCATGACGCTGGTTCTCAGCGGCTGCGGTAGCATTATCAGTCGCACGGTGCCGGGGCAGGGACATGGAAACCAGTATTATCCCGGCGTACAGTGGGATGTGCGTGATTCCTCATGGCGCTATATCACGATTCTCGATCTGCCCTTTTCGCTGGTGTTTGATACGCTACTGTTGCCGCTGGACGCCAGCCATGGTCCCTACAATTAATTAGCGTTCATCCCATTCATCGGCAGCGGCCTGGCCCTCTTCGGTGTCAAGAGAGGGTTCGAGCTGAAATTCACCTTCGTCCCACTCATGCAGCGTATTTTCTTCCAGCCACTCCTGACGAAGCTCAATCTCATCATAGTCACCATCAAAAACACTTTGTGCTGCCTGGCCGCTAAGTATTGGCAGACATTCGCCTTGCTCATCTTCATCGGCAAAAAACTCTGCTTGCCAGGCGATATCCCCATCCTGCAGCACGTATTTTTGAATATTTAATTGCTCGACGTTGGCGCTCTCTTCGTCGCTATCCGGATTATTAACAAGAAACTCTTCACGGGCCGCATCGATAGCTTCTTCGAGCGTGGCATAGAACATCGAATCCTTTGGCATGGCTAACCCCCTAAGAAGAATAGAAATGAACACGATTCAATCTATAGAAGGCAGTTGGCAAAGCGTCAAGGGAGGTAACCCCCCTCGCGTTATTAATTTACAGAATGACTGCCGGAACTTGCGTCGTCCGGGGGTGGAACACGGCGCGGACGATGCAGAGTGAGGGTAGAGTAAACCGCGTTGAACAGAACTACGCAGGCAGTGACGAAAAAAACCGCGCGAAAACCGTAATTGGCGGAAACCGATGCGCCAATCAATGGACCCGTCACGTTGCCAATATCGCGGAACGATTGGTTATAGCTGAAGATTCGTCCGGCAATTTGGCTGGTGGAGTTATATACCAGCAGCGTCTGTACGGCGGGCAGTAGCGCACCGTCGGCGGCACCCAACAGGAAACGCAGAATCCCAAGCTGCAATGGTGTCTGGACGAACGACATCGGTATCAGCAGTAGAACCGACATCACCAGGGCGACAATCAGGATTTTTTCCGGACCAATTCGGTCGCCCAGCTTTCCTAGTCTGGGGGCGCTGAGCAGTGCGGCAATACCGGGTACCGAGGCAATCATGCCGCTGATGAACGCAATATTGCTGACATTACCGGCCAGATCGCGCACATATAGCGTCAGAATTGGCGCAATTGAGCCAGTGGCAACCTGGATGATTAATGAGGTCACAAACAGGCTTAGGACCAGTTTGGGATTTTTCAGCGAAGAGAAAACATCTTTCGCACTGAGCATCTCTTTTTTGCTGACCGCGACGAAATTCTCGCGAATGAGAGACAGGGTAAACAAGAAGCAGATAAACAGAACAGCCGCAGTCATAAAAAAGACGGTACGCAATCCCCAGTGATCGGCCAGGAAACCGCCAGCCAGAGGCCCAAGCAGCGCGCCGCTAACTGCGCCCGTCGACAGCGTACCCAGCGCCCAACCGCTTTTATGTCGGGGGATTTGGGTCGCTATCAGGGCATTGGCATTGGGAATAAACCCACCCAACAGGCCCAACAGCGCGCGCAAGATCAGAAATTGCCAGATATTTTGCGCCAGCCCCATCAGCAACATGACAATAGCCATACCGAGCGCAGAACGCAGCAGCATAATTTTTCGCCCTTTACGATCAGCAAGGCCACCCCAGAACGGTGAGGCAATTGCAGAGAATAAAAAGGTGATACTGAAGACGATCCCCGACCACATATTGAGGGCGCTATGACCGGTTACGCCGAGCTGTTCAACGTAGAGAGGAAGAAAAGGCATCACCAGACTAAACGCGGCACCGGTTAAAAAGCAACCGAGCCAGGTTACGGTGAGATTGCGTTTCCAGTTAATCGGGGTATCAGCAGAGGGCATAGGATTCCACTGACCTGCGATGCAGGTCAAACAATTGAAAATATGAGCTTGCTAATTATGCGCCTGAGAAATGATCGTCGCAATGGACGACCGCTTTTAAAGCTAAAACAGGTCCAGAGTCTGCTCGCCAATCCCTACATCTGCGCTCAGATGCGGGATAGGGGCATTTGCCGGATCAATAACGAGAAGGGACGCCAGGTGGACGAGTTTTGAAGCGACGGTGCATCCACATGTATTGCTCTGGGGCCATCAGAATGCATTTCTCGACGATTTTGTTCATCCAGATAGCGGTTGTCTCAGCGTCATCCAGGGGCGGATCGCATTCCGGCGGCAGCATAATCAGCTCATAACCTTTACCGTTAGGTTTGCGACGAGGCACGAACGGGACGATGCAGGCTTTCGACATTTTTGCCAGCATCCAGGTTCCTGAAGTCGTGGCAGCCCGATCGACCGCGAAAAAGGGAGCAAACACGCTGGCTGCCGGGCCGTAATCGTGATCCGGTGCGTACCAGATCACATCACCTCTCTTCAGAGCGCGGATCATGCCTTTGAGATCCTTGCGGTCAATCATATCTTTGTTGGAACGTAATCGCCCCCACGTCTGCAGCCAGTCGATAAGCGGATTGTCGTTTGGGCGGTAGACGCCGATACCAGGCTCATTCATACCGAACATGCGTGCACCCATCTCCAGCGTCAGGAAGTGGATGCCAATAAGCAGAATACCGCGATTCTGTGCCTGTACGGCCCGAATATGTTCAACGCCAATGGAATCGGTCCAGCGCGCGATACGTCTGGCTGGCCAGAACCAGGCCATGCCGGTCTCCATCAAACCCATACCGACAGATTCAAAGTTGGCAACCACCATCCGGCGGCGTTCTTGCTCGCTCATTTCGGGAAAACAGAGTTCCAGATTGCGAGAGGCTATTTTAGCCCGGCGACGCATCAGGCGTCTGGCCAGGTGGCCCAATCCGGTACCAAGGCGGTAAATCACCGGATAAGGAAGCTGTACGACCAACCAAAGCAGGCCAACGCCAAACCAAAGTAACCAATAACGTGGATGCAGCAACGCTGCAGAAAATTTAGGTAAATGGGTCATCTCATACCTGTTCTATTAAGCAACGTGTTCCATTATCGCATTTTTTTATACATCAGCCAAAATGACAGTCTCTGAAGGCATTTATTGTTAATAGTTATAAATGTGGATGAGGGAAATGTAGCTCAAAATGTGGGGATGTAAATTGTTGGTGTTTGCTATATGATGCCCGCCGTTTATTGACCCATTGATTATGCCGAGCAGGTACACCATGCCAGTGTTACATAACCGCATTTCAAATGAGACGTTAAAAGCGCAAATGTTGGCTGAAACCGAGCCGCGCACAACGATCTCATTTTATAAGTATTTCACTATTATCGATCCGAAAGCGACCCGTGACGCGCTGTGGCTAGCGCTGACCAAATTGAACGTTTTTGGACGTATTTACCTGGCCCATGAGGGTATTAACGCACAAATCAGCGTTCCGCAGAGCCGAGTCGATGCGTTACGTGAATTTTTGTATGGCTTTGACCCGGCACTGAAAGGCCTGCGCCTCAATATCGCCCTGGACGACGATGGTAAATCCTTCTGGGTTCTGCGCCTCAAAGTTCGTGACCGCATTGTCGCTGACGGTATTGATGATCCAACGTTTGATGCTTCAGACGTGGGAGATTATCTGAAGGCCGCGGAAGTGAATGCGATGCTTGATGATCCAGACGCGGTCTTTATTGATATGCGTAACCATTACGAATTCGAAGTTGGTCATTTTGATAATGCGCTGGAAATTCCAGCAGATACTTTCCGCGATCAGTTGCCGAAAGCCGTCGAAATGATGCAGGAACATAAAGATAAAAAGATCGTTATGTACTGCACCGGCGGGATTCGCTGTGAAAAAGCCAGCGCCTGGATGAAGCATAACGGCTTCAGTAAAGTCTGGCATATTGAAGGCGGTATTATCGAGTACGCCCGCCGTGCCCGCGAGCAGGGGCTGCCGGTACGCTTTGTCGGTAAGAATTTTGTTTTTGATGAGCGTATGGGAGAGCGGATCTCAGACGATGTGATCGCTCATTGTCATCAGTGCGGTACATCCTGCGATAGCCATACAAACTGTCTGAACGATGGCTGTCACCTGCTGTTTATTCAGTGTCCGGACTGCGCGGAAAAATTTGCCGGGTGCTGTAGCGAAGCCTGTATGGAAGAGCATAAGCTGCCGGAAGAGGAGCAGCGGAAACTGCGTGCCGGACGCGAAAATGGCAATAAAATCTTCAATAAATCGCGCGATCGTCTGAACACCAGACTAGGGATCCCGGATCCTGAGTCTTCAGAAAAACCATAACCAGATGAGATCGATAATCGCCAGTAGAAGCCACAGCGCCAGATAAATCATAAAATGCTCGCGGATGTTGTTGACCAGTAATTCAAACAGGCGACGCATATAATCTCTCAGTGATTAACGGCCTCAATCGAGGCCGTTGTTTTTTGCACGGTTGCAGAACCGCAGAGTTGGCTATTATTGCTGAAAGCGAGCCAGCGAAAAGGGTGTCAGATCAAACTCAGAAGGTTCACCAAGTGCAAACTGTACTGCAAGCTCTCCCAGTACCGGAGCGAATTTAAAGCCGTGTCCGCTTAACCCGGTAATCAAGAGCGTATTGGGCTGTTCGGGAAGAGTATCAATAATGAAGTCTTCATCAGCCGTATTATCGTAGGTACAGGATGCTCCATGGAGACAGCCGCCGATACCGGGCAATACGTTGCGCAGGAAGTTGAAAGATTCGGAGCCATCAGTAGCAACAGCGCCGAATGGTGCTCGCTCTTCGGGGGCTGAAATGAGCTGTCCCCCGTTATGCTTACCGATTTTCAACTCATTGTCTTCGGCCGGGAAGCCGTAATATTGATCGCCATTGGGTAATTCGCCAGTAAACGCCGGGAAGTTATTCTTGGTACTGTAGCGGCCATCGGCCTGAAACCAGGCAAAAATCTTACGGACCGGTTGAACAGGCAGATTTGGCAGCAGGCGAGTGGCCCAGGTTCCGGCACTGACTAGCAGTTTTCTACCGCTGTATTCACCATCTACTGTTTCTACGGTTATACCGTTCGGCTGGTGATGAATGGCGGAGACCGGGCAATTGAATAGCTGGGCCGCGCCTGCTTCGCGGGCGAGGCGGATCCAGGTCTCAATAGCCAGTTCGCTGCGCAATATACCGGATGCTGGTTCAAATATCGCCTGATAATCATGTGGTACACGGATTTCCGGCCAGCGAGCCATAACGGCCTGGCCATCCATTTCTTCAATATTGAGCTGGAATTGGCGCGCGCTATAGGCAACGTTGCGCAGAAATTCGGAGTTTGCGGGCCCAAGATTTATGACCCCCGTGCGTTCAAAAACGGCTTCACCGCTGGCGGCGGCAAATTCATCCCACATTTTTTGTGCCCGTAGCACCAGAGGGACATACCTTTCGCCTTCGCCATAGGCGTGACGAATGAGGCGCGTGTTGCCGTGATGGCTGCCTTCCTGATGTGGAGGCTGATGTGAATCGATCATCAGAACGTTAAGCCCTGCCTGTCGCGCATAGTAGCCTGCGGCGGAGCCAACGGAGCCGCTACCGATAATGATGAGGTCATATTGCATGGTGAGTTCCGGGTTATTGCTTTATTAGCAGGGTAATTAACAACCCGCTGTTATACAAGTCCGAAAATAGTTCAGGCACCCACAGGTGCCTGTTCAGTGAATATTTAGACATTAGTGCGTTATTGCTAATGTCTGCGATACTCATTTTCCTGGTATTCGCCGGATTCAATCTTCGCAATACCTGCTTCCAGAATAGAAATAAACTGACGTGCGACGTCCGTCGTTAGCCATAGCGTCTGGCCAATTTCTGCGTCTCTACTGCTTTCTTGAGTGGGGTTTTGGTAGTGCAGGCGCAACATCAGCGCATCGTAACTATCCACGGTGCTGATGTCCCATCCAACGAGGGGATGGGTCTGGATGACTTCATTATTCTTTTCCATCATAACCCCTTCTTCATATGTTAAAAGACAACAGTTCTCGAGGTTTAATGCATATTATCTGAAGCAGGTTAATTATATCAGTAGTCAAGAATAAACTCGAGAAATTAAATGAAATAGAGATACATACGCCACTGATTGCTGATTTTTTGTGCGCGCGAGGCTTCATTCTTCGTTATTTTATAAGGGCGTAAGCGGGGGGAATAGGGAATGTCTGAGTATGAAAAGAATAAAAAAGCCGGGGCGACCCGGCAAAAAGTTGCACAATGAGGGAGCAAATTTAATTGACTAGTCGCGGACAAACCAATCGTCGGCGCTTTCCCAGGTTTCTTGCAGGATTTCGCTAATCCGGTCTTTATCTTCTTTTAAACCGCCGATGACCGACAAATTGTTATTGGCCGCATATCGGACCGTCACCTGACTTGACATCGAGGGGAACTGTTGATCGATACGCCGTGAGAGTTCATTGTTCAGCGCTTCTAACGCGCCACTGGGTAAGGCTGTAGATTTGGCGATAGACACTTCAATGCGCATAATTGCCCCCTGTGTAATATACTGTTTATTTATACAGTATCGTTTACACGTTTACAACAGGGAGCGTGGGATTTATTTTTTCATCGTCCAGCGCACGGTTTCTCCGGCGAGGAACGGCACCAGTGAATCGCCTGGCAGCGAGATACTCTCTACCACTGTGCTTTCTTCACGCACCAGTTCAACATAGGTTTCATTGACCGGCAGACCATAGAAACGTGGGCCATTAAGTGAACAAAAAGCTTCAAAGTGCTGTAGGGCGTTCATCTCTTCAAACACCGTCGCGTAACTTCCCAACGCGGTTGGCGCGTTGAAACAACCTGCGCAGCCGCAACTGGCCTCCTTGCGGTGACGGGCATGCGGGGCGGAGTCAGTACCAAGGAAGGCTCGCTCGAAACCGCTGGCGACCAGTTCACGCAGTGCCTGCTGGTGGATATTGCGTTTCAAAATCGGTAGACAGTAAAGGTGAGGGCGCACGCCGCCAACCAGCATATGGTTGCGGTTAAACATCAGGTGCTGAGGGGTAATGGTGGCCGCCAGCAGGTCGTTACCATCGCGTACATACTCAGCGGCGTCTTTCGTGGTGATATGTTCGAAGACAACCTTCAGGCCGGGCAGACGTTGGCGCAAAGGCTCCATGACCGTGTCAATAAAGCGTGCTTCTCTGTCGAAAATATCGATATCAGGGTGGGTGACTTCACCGTGAACCAGCAGCGGCATGCCCAGTTTTTCCATACGCTCAAGCACTGGCATGATGGCATCGGTGCTGGTAACGCCATGGCTGGAGTTGGTCGTGGCATTGGCCGGATAGAGTTTGGCGGCAGTAAACACGCCCTCGTTAAATCCGCGTTCCAGTTCTGCCGGGTCGAGTGTATCGGTCAGATAGCAGGTCATTAGCGGTGTAAAATCATGATCCTCAGGGACGGCATCAAGAATACGCTGGCGGTAGGCGATGGCGGCTTCTACTGTGGTGACAGGAGGGACCAGATTCGGCATCACGATCGCCCGGCCATAAAATTCACTGGTATAAGGCACGACGGTTTTTAACATATCATCATCGCGCAGATGAATATGCCAGTCGTCAGGGCGGCGGATTTTCAATACCTGGGATTGTGCTGTCATGGAAGGCTCCGGCTAATAAGTTCAGTCATCAGGGCTGTTTTTGCCGGGCACTAAGGATAAGCGTAAACGTTTTCCTTTGCATCAATTTCCGTAAAAAAACGGGCGCTGAAGCGCCCGAAGAATTAATTGGTGAAGGGGATAATGATCTCCCCTGGTTTCACCTCGATACCTTTAGCATACTTTTTCGCCAATGCTTCGCCAGTGCTGGCATCTTCGCGCAGCACGTAAGCGGGCTGTTGATTGAAGTAGCTACGTAGTGATTGATTGAGATAAGGGATTAGCGTTTGGACGACAGACTGCAGCTTCTCAGGGTGGACTTTCGCATCAACAACTTCCATCTCCTGCAAGAAAATGGCCCCTTTTTCTTTATTAAATACCGGTAGCGCCTTGAGCTTCAGATCAATGGTTGCTTTCTGGTTACCGAATAATGAATTCAGATCTAAATTTGCCACTCCGCTTAGCGTCACTTTGTTCGGTTCTTCACGACCAATGGCGCTGGTAAGGTTTTTCAGCTCAATGTGGGCATCCGCTACGCCAGGCAGGCCAATATCCTTGGCGAAGTGATTACGTTTCTGCAGCGCCTGGTTGATTTCCTGCTCGCTAACTGAATATTGCGTAAGCTGGTTACAGCCGCTCAGAAGGCCGCTAACAATAAGCGCGGCCGCGATAAACATCTTTTTCATTGGGTTCCTTAATGTCATGCCATAGGTTCATCCTGACACAAAGCAGCATGGCCTACCAGCACGGGAGGTGTTAGCGGAAAAGACTGAAAAAGAAGTGAGGTGGCAGCGAACGACCAAACCTTTCGCTGCCTTAGGTCTAAATGGCCATAGATGACAGTAAATTAATCTGCGTCTGTTTGGCCATATTATCGCGGTAGGCGGCGACGCGACTTGGCCAGCTCACACCTGCGACCAGCGTCAGGCTGCGCAGTAGCGGAAAAAGATGAATATCATCTTCAGACAGTTCCCCATTAACGGCGTTCGGCTGAACTATCAATTTATCCAGCGCCCGCAAATCGTCACTGATGTTCTTAACTAGCCCGGGGGAATGTGCGAGATGATCGGCAAAACTGCCAATTGACGCCTCTTTCTTATTCACAAAATAAGCGCGCGCTTCAGGTGTGGAGAATTCATCAAAGGCAGACTTTGCGAAACGGGGCATCAGCAGGCGGTTGGCATAGGAGTTGACTTTACGCAACCAGGTTTCAATCGCCGGATTACGTGGGCCGGTGAGCAGCGGTTGGCGATCCAGTTTATCGACGTAATGCACGATATCCATGCTTTCCGGCATGTAGCGACTGTCATCTTTTTGCAGAATAGGCACCATCTTCTGACCGATCATTCGGGTCGGGGTTGATTCATCATCCTCCAGAATCGTGATCAGTTCGACGGGGATATTCTTCAGACCGAAAATCATGCGGGCTTTAAGGCAGAATGGGCAGTGATCGTAGATATATAACTTCACGTTTCTCCTCCATAGTGACTGAGTGTCCTGAATTCATTATGGAAGAGAAACGAGGGGCCGGCAACTCAGGTGCGCGGCTCCAGCATTCCGGAGGTCGAACGTTTCGGGCTGAACTGCCACCACAGCGCGATAAACGTTGCAAAGCCGATGATGCCTAACATCAGCCACGGTAGCTCCGGTTGTCCGGCGGCTTTACCGGCGTCAAAAAGCCAGCCTCCGCCGGCATAACCGAAGGCACCACCAAAGGCTAATCCCAAGCGGCTAAAGCCCATGTAGCTACCTCTGGCCCTGGCATCCGCCAGCGAAGCCCCCAGCGTTTCACGCGCGGGTTCAGCAATAATGGAACCTATATAGAAGATGCAGATCAGCGTAAACAGTTGCTGTAGGTTGCTGCTTAAGCCAATCGGCATCATGGCCAGCGTCATGACCAACAGGCCGGCCATCAAGCGATGTTCAAGGCGAAAGCGTTTTTCACTCCAACGGGCAATCGGATAAAGCAGAGTCAGCGAAATAGCCGCTTCAATGGCATACATCCATTTTACCGCTGAAGGAGAACCGGCAATGTCGTTGACCATAATTGGCAGCATTAACATGACCTGAACCGCCAGCATATAGTAGCCCGTCAGTGTCAGAACATAGGTGACAAAGCGTTTGTCACGGAGTACCCGGCCGAGTCCTTCACGCACGGGCGTTTTCACCGTAGAGAGTTTCCAGGCAGGAAGATACCAGGCGTTAAACGCCGCACAGACGATGAACAACGCTGCCCCGGCGCTACAAACCAAACGAAAATCATATTGCAATAGCCAACTGCCTAACAGCGCGCCGATTACCGCTCCCGCGCTGTCCTGCATCATCAGAATAGAGAAAAAGCGGCCACGTTGATGCGGGCGCACCAGTTTGACCACCAGGGCTGCTCGCGGCGGGTCGAATAGGGTGCCGCCAAGACCGGAGAGAATGCAGGATAACCATAATACCCACGGTTCATGGGCGACGGCCATGGCAGCAAAACCGGCAGCTCGCATCAGCATGCCGGTGACGATCATGGGTTTGGCGCCGAAACGGTCGGCAACCGCGCCGCCAAAGATACCTAATCCTTGCTGCACCAGTTGGCGCAGACCGAGTGCGATCCCGACCATGAGTGCTGCCCAGCCCATTTGATCGACAAAGCGAATAGAGATCAGCGGAAATACGACAAAAAAGCCGAGCACCACCAGCATGTTATCGACTAACAGGAAATATTTACCCAGGCTCCGTGCCTGCGATACGCGGGACATTTCCCCTCCAGGGAAAAATAAGGATAAGCTCTGACATTCTGCGGGGTAGAAGGTTATTTTCCCAGCTAACTTGCGACAATATTTTTTTATCAAAATGCAAGAACGATAGAGGCTATTCATCGAAAAGCGGAGATGGTGCAGAAAATGGTATGTTGCTGTTTTCACACTGCCGCGCAGGACAGGTATAGTAAAGTGAGCAAGTGTTGCGTCAGGGGAACAGGAGAGGGGAATGTTTGGCTATCGCAGTAACGTACCGAAGGTGCGTTTGACGACGGACCGGCTGGTGGTACGCCTGGTCCATGATCGTGACGCCTGGCGTCTGGCCGATTATTACGCGGAGAATAAAGGGTTCTTAAAACCCTGGGAGCCAGTGCGCGATGACAGCCACTGTTACCCTTCCGGTTGGCAGGCGCGTTTGTCGATGATCTCGGAGTTTCATAAGCAAGGTTCGGCATTTTATTTTGCTCTGCTTGATGCGGAAGAAAAAGAAATTGTCGGCGTGGCAAATTTTTCCAATGTCGTGCGCGGGTCGTTTCACGCCTGTTATCTCGGTTATTCCATCGGTGAGAAATGGCAGGGACAGGGACTGATGTTCGAAGCATTAACTTCGGCCATTCGCTATATGCAACGCACGCAACATATCCACCGCATAATGGCAAACTATATGCCGCATAATCAACGCAGCGGCGATTTACTGGCGCGTTTGGGCTTTGAAAAAGAGGGTTACGCCAAAGATTATCTGCTGATCGATGGGCAGTGGCGCGATCATGTATTGACGGCGTTGACGACACCGGACTGGATCCCGGGTCGCTAAGGAGACATCATGAAATATCAGTTAACCGCGCATGAAGCGCGCGTCATTGGCTGCCTGTTGGAAAAACAGGTCACCACGCCGGAGCAATATCCTCTATCGGTTAATGCGGTCGTGACCGCGTGTAATCAGAAAACGAACCGTGAGCCGGTGATGTCGTTAAGTGAGAGCGATGTTCAGGACCTCCTTGATACGCTAGTGAAACGACACTACTTGCGCACGGTGAGTGGGTTCGGCAACCGGGTGACCAAATATGAACAACGTTTCTGCAACTCTGAGTTTGGCGATCTGAAATTAACTTCTGCGGAGGTGGCTATCGTCACCACGCTACTTTTGCGCGGCGCGCAGACGCCTGGTGAACTCCGGGGACGAGCACAACGGATGCATGAATTCAGCGATATGGCGGAAGTTGAAAACGTTCTCGAAAACCTGGCTAAACGCGAAGACGGTCCGTATGTCGCGCGCTTGCCGCGTGAGCCGGGAAAACGTGAAAGTCGCTATATGCATCTCTTCTGCGATGATATGGATTCACTTATCACCGCAGTGGAAGCCGTTTCACCGCAGGGTGATGATCTTCAGGCCCGTGTTGAGGTTCTGGAAGAGGAAGTGGCAGAGCTAAAAGCGCGGCTGGATTCACTGCTGGCTCATCTGGGAGATTAAGCATGTCGGCAAAACTACGCGTAGGTGTTGTTGGTTTAGGGGGGATCGCACAAAAGGCCTGGCTGCCGGTGCTGGGGGCCGCGGACGGCTGGACGCTACAGGCGGCGTGGTCCCGTGGAAAAGAGAAGGCGTTGCCTGTCTGCGAAACCTGGCGTATTCCCTATGCCGATTCACTAGAGCAACTGGCAGCACAGTGTGACGCTGTATTCGTGCACACTTCAACGGCTTCACATTATGAAATTGTGAGCCAACTGCTCAATGCTGGAGTTCATGTCTGCGTTGATAAACCGCTGGCGGATAAGCTCGGCGATGCGGAGTCACTGGTAGAACTGGCAGCCCGGCGTAACCTAACGCTGATGGTGGGTTTTAACCGTCGTTTTGCGCCACTGTATCGTGAACTAAAAGCGCAATTGGGCAATGCGGCCTCGCTGCGAATGGATAAGCACCGCAGCGACAGCGTGGGCCACGATCTGCGCTTTACACTGTTGGATGACTATTTACATGTTGTCGATACAGCATTGTGGCTGGCTGGTGATAAGGTGCGTTTGAGCAGCGGAACGCTGCAAACGACGGCGCAAGGTGAAATGCTTTACGCGGAACATCATTTCAGCTCCGCACAAATTCAGGTCACAACCAGCATGCACCGTCGCGGCGGTAGCCAGCGGGAGTGGGTGCAGGCAGTGACCGATGGTGGGCTATATGAAGTGCGGGATATGCGAGAGTGGCAAGAAGAGCGTGGGCTCGGCGTAATACAACGTCCGGTTCCCGGTTGGCAAACGACTCTCGAGCAACGTGGATTTGCCGGCTGTGCGCGCCATTTTATTGAATGTGTGCAAAATCAGACGGTTCCCGAAACTGCAGGCGAGCAGGCGCTGCTGGCCCAGCGCATCGTGGAAAAACTCTGGCGAGAGGCGATGAGTGAATAACCCGTTGTAACATCTGGCAGTAGTATTTCATTATGAACTCGGTAGACTATCGCTACTTTCCAGCGCCCGCATTTGCGGGCGTTTTACTCCAGGGTTTTGGAATTACACGTTAATGAATCTTTTAAAATCACTGGCGGCAGTCAGTTCGATGACCATGTTTTCGCGCGTGTTGGGTTTTGCGCGTGATGCGATTGTCGCTCGTATTTTTGGTGCAGGAATGGCAACCGACGCCTTCTTCGTCGCGTTCAAGTTACCAAACCTTTTACGGCGTATTTTTGCTGAGGGCGCGTTCTCTCAGGCTTTTGTGCCAATTCTTGCCGAATATAAAAGCAAGCAGGGCGAAGACGCGACTCGCGTTTTTGTATCCTATGTCTCTGGGTTACTGACGCTGATACTGGCTTTGGTGACCGCTGCCGGTATGCTTGCGGCACCGTGGGTGATTACCGTGACGGCGCCAGGGTTTGCTGATTCGCCTGATAAGTTCTTGCTGACGACGCAGCTGCTGCGCATCACTTTCCCCTATATTCTGTTGATTTCGCTGGCTTCTTTGGTTGGTGCGATTCTCAACACCTGGAACCGTTTTTCGGTACCTGCTTTTGCCCCAACTTTCCTCAACGTGAGCATGATTGGTTTTGCGTTGTTTGCTGCGCCGTACTTTAATCCGCCAATGCTGGCCATGGCGTGGGCGGTGACGGTTGGCGGTATTTTACAGCTCGCCTATCAGCTGCCGCACTTGAAAAAAATCGGCATGCTGGTGCTACCGCGAATTAATCTCAAAGATGCGGGAGCCGTACGGGTAGTTAAGCAGATGGGTCCGGCAATTCTTGGCGTATCCGTCAGCCAGATCTCTCTGATCATTAACACTATTTTTGCCTCGTTTTTGGTCTCCGGGTCCGTTTCGTGGATGTATTACGCCGATCGCCTGATGGAGTTCCCATCCGGCGTGCTGGGTGTGGCGCTAGGGACCATCCTCCTACCTTCGCTGTCCAAGAGTTTCGCCAGCGGCAACCATGATGAGTACTGCCGGTTGATGGATTGGGGATTGCGCCTGTGCTTCCTGCTTGCGCTGCCCAGCGCCGTAGCGCTAGGGATACTCGCCAAGCCGCTAACCGTTGCGTTGTTCCAGTATGGTAAATTTACCGCCTTTGATGCGGCGATGACGCAACGTGCGTTGGTGGCATATTCCGTTGGCCTGATGGGACTGATTGTTGTGAAAGTGCTGGCTCCCGGCTTCTATTCGCGTCAGGACATCAAAACGCCGGTGAAAATAGCGATAGTCACGCTTATTATGACGCAGGTAATGAACCTGGCATTTATTGGCCCGCTGAAGCACGCGGGTTTGTCATTATCGATTGGCCTGGCTGCCTGCCTTAACGCCGCATTGTTGTACTGGCAATTGCGCAAGCAGAAAATTTTCACTCCTCAGCCGGGCTGGTTCCTGTTCTTGTTGCGCTTGGTGGTTGCGGTAGTGGTGATGGCTACGGCGCTGCTCGGCATGATGTACGTGATGCCTGAGTGGTCGCTGGGGACGATGCCATTGCGTCTGCTGCGTTTGATGGCGGTTGTTGCGGTTGGCGTCATTGCCTACTTCGCGACGCTGTTACTGCTCGGTTTTCGGGTGAAAGAGTTCGCGCGCCGTACGGCCTGAGCCGACAGGATAAAGTAAAAGCCGCTCTGCAATCTATGCAGAGCGGCTTTTTTTACCTAACGGTACGCTGTGCCGAGACGACCCGGGCGCTTTCCAGTAAGCGGATCCCAAGAGCAATCGCACCGGTAATGACCGCCAACGTCACCACGCCACTCCAGCCCGCAGCTACATACAGTTTGCTGCCAAGGACGGAGCCCAGTGACATACCAATAAATACCCCGGTGAACAGCAGCGCGTTCAGGCGACCACGTGCCTGAGGTTCCAGACCATAAACCAGATTCTGGTGGGCCACGAGGCTGGATTGTAGCCCGAGGTCAAAGCCGATAGCCGAGATGGCTATCAGGATCAGCTGGCCGTGCGGCGGCAGTATCGGTAGCAGGAACATCAGAGCAAAAGAGACGGTAACCAGCGCGGCACCCAATTGCGTAACCTTTTCTGCCCCAAATTTATCGGCGAGGCCTCCGGCCAGCGGTGCGGCGAGCGCCCCGGCGGCACCTGCAATACCAAACCCGCCGGCTACCGCGCTCCCCATCTGATAATGCGCCAGCAACATGACCGCCAGCGTTGACCAGAATGCGCTGAAGGCAATAGAAAGGAAACCCTGAGCAAATGCGGCGCGACGCAGTGCCGGATAGCGTTGCCACAGATGCGCCATAGATTTCATCAACTGCGGGTAGCTTAGGGTTGAGTGAATTTCAAAGCGTGGCAGCACGCGCCACATGACCAGGCCAATCAGCGCGATACTGACAGCTGCGGCCTGATACATCACTCTCCAGCCGAACAAGGCACCGACTAATCCGCTGACGGTTCGCGAGAGCAGGATCCCGAGCAGCAGGCCGGTCATAACCGTACCCACCATTTTCCCTTGTTTGCCCGCCGGAGCCAGGATGGCCGCAGCCGGTACGATATCCTGAGCCATTGTTGCCGCCATGCCGATAAGCAGACTAACAATCAGCAGTGAAGTCAGTTGGCCAGTCAGGCTACACAACAGTAAAAGTACTGCCAGTGCGACGCTTTTCATCAGAATCAGGTTCCTGCGGTCGTGGCGGTCGCCAAGCGGCAGAAGAAAAAGAATGCCCAGCGCGTAACCCGCTTGCGTTAGGGTTGGAACCAGCCCCATTCCCTCTATGCTCAGATGCAGGTTAGCCCCCATCAGCGGTAGTAGCGGTTGAGCGTAATAGATTGAGGCGACGCTAAAGCCTGCGCCCAGGGCGAGTATAAAAATAACCCATCCGGCGGCGCGGGAAGTGAGTGGAGTTGATGTCATGATGAATTCCTCGTAGAAGCGATGGCGCTATTTTTCCCGGAATAGGGTTGGCGTGGTAGATAGGCCGGTGGTAAAACGGTTATACGTAAAGCGTATAGGCAAAAGAAAAATGAAGAAGCAGGAGCGTATAGATCGAATAGAACTGATGCGAACTTTTATTCGTATCGTTGAGGCTGGTTCTCTCTCAGCGGCAGCTGTACAGATGAATACGACTCAGGCAACGGTAAGTCGACGATTACAGTCTCTGGAAGCCCTGCTTGGCGCGAAGCTGATTCTACGTACCACCCATGCGATGAAGTTAACCGATGATGGAGAGCGCTGTTATCAGCATGCCCGACAGGTTGTAGATGCCTGGCTGGCACTGGAAGACGATCTACGCATTACAGACGATCGGCCGGTCGGCGTATTGCGGGTAAGGGCGCCTCACGCATTTGGTCAGCAGCAACTATTAGGACCATTAGTAGGGTTTCTACAGCGCTATCCGCAGCTGTCAGTGGAGTGGATGCTGAATGATAAGACAGTGGACTTTCTCAGTGACGGTATCGACTGCGCGATTCGTGTAGGCGCTGAAGTCGATCCAGCGACGGTGTCGGTACAACTGGCTGTGGTTCCACGTAGCGTTGTTGCCTCACCGTCATTACTGGCGAACTCTCCGACCTTAAAGACTCCGCAGGAGATGTCGGCACTGCCGTGGGTAGCAATCAGTACATTTTATCAGCATGAAGTGATGCTGCAATCACAGACCGACGGTCGGCAAATTACCTTTGCTATTGCCCCCTGTCTGAGTACCGATAGCGTACATGTGGCACGCAATACCGCGTTGGCTGGACTAGGGGTAGCGATAGTCTCAAGCTGGGCAGTTGCGGAAGATATCGCCGTCGGGCGGTTGGTTGAATTGTTTCCGCAGTGGCGGGCTTCTTCGCTACCTGTGCATCTGGTTTATCCGTGGGCGCGTTATTATCCGACACGACTGCGTAAGTTTCTTGATTTGATGCGAGAGGTGATGCCGCAGGTAGCGGGGATGCAGCAGCCGGAAGGGGAATAAAAAAAGACCGGCACAAAGGCCGGTCTTTTTAGGTGTGGAACTTACTCTACAGGTTGCGGGCGAGTAGGCCCAGCTGACGCCTGGTGGGTTGCACTGTGTCCGCCTGCTGCACCTTTACCATTAAAGGCGAAGTCTGGACGAACCCAGTCACTGTGGCGCGGTGCTTCCGACTCATAAGCTGGTGCAGGTGCGCGCGTCATCGGCGCGGTAGCGCTGCGATTAGCTACAACGACAACTGGGGCAACAACCGCTTCAGGCTTAGCTTCAACAACTGGTTCTGCTGCAGGTGCTGGCTGCGCAGTTACAGGAATTTCTTCTACCACAGCAACGTCTTCTACTGCGGCAGGTTCTTCTGCAACCGCCAGCTCTTCTGGTTCGACAGTTTGTTCTGTAGCTGCTTCTACGGCTTCTACGGCTTCAGCGACGACAGCTTCAGCCACGACCTCATCTGTTGACGCGATTAGCTGCGGTTGTTCATCAACCGGCGCGGCAATAACTTCCGGATGAGTTGTTTCTACAACCGGAACTTCAGGTTCGCTGATGACGACTTGCGGCTCAGCGGTAATGGCCTGCTCCGCAACGCTCTCTTCGACCACTGCCGGTGTCACAACTTCAGCGACAACAGTTTCTGCAACAACGGCAGGCAAAACAACGGGTTCTATCGCTGCAGTCGTGAACTCCTGAACCTGAGCTTCTTCTTGCTGCGGGTCCTGCGGGCGAACGACTGGATAACGGATCCACACCTTACCTGACGCCATTTCCGGCGATGCACAGGCTACAGTGAGCGGCATCGGGGATTGAGTCGGGTAACGCTCGTCACGATAGCGACGACGACGCTGACCACTTACGCGCAGATGGCGAGGGGAGCGACGTGAGCGGCGCGGCATACCGTTAGACTCACGAGCATCAGCTTCGCGCGTATCGATGCTTTCGTCGTGCTCAGCAACAGTTTCAACAACAACCGCAGGCAGATCGACTTTTGCCAGTTCCGTACGCGGCGCGACGATTTCCGGCTGTGCGGCTTCTACCGTTTCAACAACCTGCTCGGCGGCGGCAGCGGATTCAACACGAACTTTCTGTGCCAACTGGCGCGGTTTGCGACGTGGCATTGTCTGAACGCGTTCTTCCTGCTCGCTTTCCTGCACGACGGGTTCTTCAAGAGCCTGTGCTTTCGCTTCTTGCGGAGCCTGACGTTTATCATCATTACGACGACGGTTACGCTCGCGACGAGGTTGTTGCTCGTCACGGACTTTGCCTTTCTCCGCATCTTCACCGGTAGTCTGGCGAGGTTCACGTGCCTCGACGTTCTGCTGCTTCTCGCGGCGATTGCGGCGGTTTTCTTCACGAGACTCGCGAGACTCCCGCCCTTCGCCGTTATCAGCACGATTGTCCCGGTTATCACGACGATCGTTGCGATCGCGTCGGTTATTCGAACGCGGTTTACGGCGCTCTTGCTGACGTTCTGTTTTCTCTTCCGCTTTAGCTTCTACCTTAACTTCCGTTGGTTTGGCTTCTTCTGCACCGGAGAACATATTTTTCAACGCGCTAAAGAAGCGCGAGACCAGGCCAGGCTGAGCCGGTGCAGCCGCTTTAGGCGTAGTAGATGCCGCTGGAGTGCTAGCCGCTGGTGAGCTGGTTGATTCATCCTGTGCAGGGGCAGGCGGCGCATCTGGCATCACAAAAGCAGCCAGTGCAGGTTGTTCTGGAAGCTTGCGCTCTGGCGGCTCTTCATCAGAAGGCATCGCCATCTCTTCTTCGTGCAGTTTCGGCAGCAGATAGCTCAGCGTTGAGGTTTCTTCACCTTTACGCACGCGCAGTACAGAGTAGTGTGGGGTTTGCATCTCATCGTTCGGGACGATGATGACGCGTATATCGGTCTGGCGAGTTTCAATGGCGCTAACCGCAGCACGTTTTTCGTTCAGCAGGTAAGAAGCAATCGGTACTGGCACGATAGCGTGGACTTCTTTGGTGTTCTCTTTCAGCGCTTCTTCTTCAATCAGACGAAGAATGGAGAGCGACAGCGACTCGTTGTCACGTACTGTTCCGGTACCAGAACAGCGCGGGCAGACGTGATGGCTGGACTCACCAAGCGATGGGCTCAGGCGCTGACGGGACATCTCCAGCAGGCCAAAGCGAGAAATGTGGCTGATCTGAATACGCGCACGATCCTGGCGCACCGCTTCGCGCAGGCGGTTTTCAACCGCGCGCTGGTGGCGTACTGGAGTCATGTCGATGAAGTCGATAACGATCAGGCCGCCGAGGTCACGTAGACGCAGTTGGCGAGCGATTTCATCCGCTGCTTCCAGGTTAGTGTTGAACGCGGTTTCTTCGATATCGCCGCCGCGGGTAGCGCGTGCGGAGTTGATATCAATTGCGGTCAGTGCTTCGGTGCTGTCGATAACGATAGAACCGCCGGAAGGCAGGCGAACTTCACGCTGGAAAGCAGATTCAATCTGTGACTCAATCTGATAGTGACTGAACAACGGGATTTCACCGGTGTACAGTTTGATTTTGCTGCTGAAATCCGGACGGCCCAGAGCTGCGATATGCTGGCGAGCCAGCTCAAGCACTTTCGGGTTGTCGATAAGGATTTCGCCAATATCCTGACGCAGGTAATCACGGAAAGCACGCACGATAACGTTGCTTTCCTGGTGGATCAGAAATGGCGCAGGGCGGCTTTCGGCTGCTTTCTTGATAGCCTCCCAGTGCTTCAGGCGGAAACTTAAGTCCCACTGCAGAGCTTCAGCGGATTTGCCGACGCCTGCGGTGCGGACGATAAGCCCCATGCCCTCTGGCAGCTCAAGGCTAGCCAGCGCTTCTTTTAACTCGGTACGATCGTCACCCTCGATACGGCGTGAAATACCGCCAGCGCGTGGGTTGTTCGGCATCAGCACCAGATAGCTACCCGCCAGGCTAATAAAAGTGGTGAGGGCGGCACCTTTGTTGCCTCGCTCTTCTTTATCAATCTGAACGATCACTTCCTGGCCTTCACGCAGCACGTCCTTAATGTTAGGGCGGCCATGAGAGTTGTAGTTGGCAGGGAAGTATTCGCGGGCGATTTCTTTGAGGGGGAGGAAACCATGACGCTCGGCACCGTAATCAACAAACGCGGCTTCGAGGCTAGGTTCAATGCGAGTGATTTTGCCTTTGTAGATGTTCGCTTTTTTCTGTTCGTGCCCGGGGCTTTCAATATCCAGGTCGTACAGGCGCTGCCCATCAACAAGGGCGACGCGCAACTCTTCCTGCTGAGTTGCGTTGATTAACATTCTTTTCATCGTAACTTACTCATTATTCTTACATTGACGACTAAGCTACGGGCAGAGTAACGCCTTACCGGGGGAAACCGATGGCCTCGAGTCTGGTTCACGTCGCCAACCTCACGGTTGTCGCGCGCTTAAGAGGCGCAGAGTGTCGGTCGCCTGTATTTCAAACGGAAACACAGTGCAATTATCAGGGGAACTGCCTGGGATGTATCACCAGAGAAGATTCCATTTATACCCATTGTTTTTCAAGTTGCAGGCATGTTGGCTTAACCTGCTCATCTCAATCATTTGACTCAGATGAGCTCCCGGGAATCCCGGAGTTGACGCCTTCCTGCGACGTAAAATCCATAGAGCCTGTACCGGTAAGGACTGCAACCCGCAGCCCGCTAACTGTCTGAAAGATCAATACGTCTTACGCCATTGCTGCGTGGATGATCGGTCAGACAAAATTGGTCATTCCGCTAATTTCTTGTTCTAACAAGATTCAGCACGGAAAACTGCATCATTATTCCATTGCTAAGCTTGTTATAGCAAGTTGACTTTTACCTTTTATCATCCGGTTACTCACAGTTTCTTCACCAGCGTATACAGATTGTTCTAATAACAAACAAAACGACGATGAAGCATGCGATGCAATCCAGATAATGATAAATATAAGCATATAAAAATGAGTGGCGCTAATGCGTCGGGCTATTTAGAATCGCGCACCATGAAAACTGAGACCCCAAGCGTAAAAATGGTTGCCATTGCGGATGATGATGCAGGGCAACGTATCGACAATTTTTTGCGTACGCAACTCAAAGGCGTACCGAAGAGCATGATTTATCGCATCTTGCGTAAAGGCGAGGTGCGGGTGAACAAAAAACGTGTTAAGCCGGAATACAAACTGGAAGCCGGTGACGAAGTACGTATCCCGCCGGTGCGGGTGGCAGAAAGGGAAGAAGAAGCGGTATCCCCGCATCTGCAAAAAGTGGCCGCGCTGGCGGACGTCATTCTCTATGAAGACGATCACATTCTGGTGCTCAATAAGCCTTCAGGTACTGCGGTGCATGGTGGTAGCGGTCTGAGCTTTGGCGTGATCGAAGGTCTGCGTGCGCTGCGCCCGGAGGCTCGCTTCCTGGAACTGGTTCATCGTCTCGATCGGGATACGTCTGGCGTTTTGCTGGTTGCGAAAAAGCGTTCAGCGCTGCGTTCACTGCATGAGCAGCTGCGCGATAAAGGAATGCAGAAAGATTATTTGGCCCTGGTACGCGGACAGTGGCAGTCGCACACCAAAGTAGTGCAGGCTCCTCTGTTGAAAAATATCCTGCAAAGTGGCGAGCGTATTGTTCGGGTCAATCAGGAGGGCAAACCTTCAGAGACCCGCTTTAAGGTGGAAGAACGTTATACCCATGCGACGCTAGTGCGCTGTAGTCCGGTAACCGGTCGTACTCATCAGATCCGTGTGCATACACAATATGCGGGTCACCCGATAGCTTTTGACGATCGTTACGGCGACCGTGAATTCGACAAGCAACTGTCAGGAACCGGCCTTAACCGCCTGTTCCTACATGCCGCAGCTCTGAAATTTACGCATCCGGGAACTGGGGAAGTTATGCGTGTCGAAGCGCCTTTAGATAATCAGCTTAAGCGCTGCCTACAGATTTTGCGTAACGTAAAGTAATTAGTATCAGGCTCAGGGCTTGAGCTACTTATCAAGCCATGGGAAAACCTCCTACTGTTGTGCCTTATAAAAAACGTGGCCAAGTTCTGGCCACGTTTTCGTTTCCAACCCTGCGCATTTTGCGATGCCCATACTTTATGAACTTTGGCTAAGGCGTCGTTGACCTCTTTTAAGGGGCTGAGAAAATCGACGGTACGCAAATCTTCATAAGCCACTTCACCTGCCAGCGAGCGTACAGGGTTAAAAATAGTTACTGACCAGCAAAACGCTTATCGGGCTAACTGCTGAGAATTAACTGACCTTTTGCAGCTTGTCTCATGACATTTAATCAATGCATGCAATAATTATTTATTCTCTATATAAAAAATACACAACAAAGTATCTCACAATCTATTTGTATTACTGATAAAGAAGACGTCACTTCATTTTGGATTTCACTCTACAATAAGAGATATAGCGCATGAACTTTATAAAATAGGGAGTTCTCCCTATAGAAAATAGTAAGGATAGCTGCTTTTTTTGATTTTCAATGTTTGATATGGTTTTGATATATAAGGGTTAATTTATTTGTTCATGTTAGTCGGTATAGCTGTATGACATATACTCCTCAACAATGTAGATACATTTTAAATACAGTGGTGACATTGGCTGGGCTTTTTTTTGAAAAATAACTGAATCGTTTTTGCTAAATGTGATGCACTTCGTAGAAAAGAATGAATTTACTTTTCCTGATATGAAGTTGCGATTTTTTGTATCTATATAATTACGTTTTTTAAACACGTGTGCATCTATTGGTCTACAACTGAAAGAATTGACGCTGGGGATATGCTATGAATAACTCACGACGCTTGGTATATCTCTTAAGCGGCCCTATCATTTTTATTGTGGCTATCTTGCTTTTTTCACATAGCCTGACAACCCCAGGCGCACAGGCTGTCGGTACCTTGCTGTGGATGATCTTTTGGTGGGTTACCCGCCCGGTGCATGTGGCTGTAACCAGCCTCTTGCCCATTATTATTAACGCGCTCTTTAATATTGTGCCGATGGGGAGCATTACGGCCCAGTATTGGTCCGATAGCATCATCCTTATTTTTGGTTCGGGGCTGCTGTGCATCCCCTGGGCTTCGATTGGTTTAGATCGCCGGGTTGCTTTAAAAGTTCTTTCTCTTATCGGCCCATCAATGAAGTCGCAGATTACGGTCTGGTTGCTTGCCAGTATCGTAGCTTCAACCATTCTCCCGAATGTGATGGTTTGCGCATTGTTTACGCCTATTGCTATCGCCATGCTGGCAGCGTCAGGTTATGACGATATACCTTCATGTAAACCAGCGGTTCCAATCCTGTTGGCGATTGGCTGGGGGGTTGGTATTGGTGGTGTAGGGAGTCCTCTGGGAGGAGCGATGAACCTTGCGGCTATCTCAATTCTTGAAGAGCGTATTGGTCACGAGTTTATGTACGTTGACTGGCTCATTCGTATGGCACCGTTTTACATCATTATTTCGATTGTCAGCCTTGCCTGTATGCTGCTGATGCCGCTGAAAGTTAAAATGCTAAATGGAACGCGCGAGTACTTTGAAAAGAATTACCGCGAACTGGGACCAATGACGCGTGATGAGAAAATCTGCGCTTCGCTGTTCATTTTAGGCCTGATTGGCGCTTTTGCGCGTCCTCTGTATGCACCTATTTTTCCGGCACTGTCTCCCGCTCATTTATATCTGATTCTTGGTTGCCTCTGCTTTGTGATAACGACGGTCAAAAAAGGACCGATGCTGACCTGGGAGATGGCGCAAAAAGAGACCATGTGGGGAATGCTTATCCTCTTTGGTGGTGGCTTAGCGTTAGGAAAATTGGTGAATGACTCTGGTGCAAGCGTTGGAATCGCCGGCCTTATCTCAGAATTATCGCTCGATGGTGGACTGCTTACCATTATTGTATTTGTGGTTCTGGCCCGCATCATTTCTGAATCAACAAACTCAACCGCCTCAGCTGCAGTCGTACTGCCTATTGTCCTTGGATTTACCACCAAGCTTGGTTTGAATCCTATTCCCTACTGGTTTATTACCGTGATGGCCTTCAACGCAGAATTTATGCTGCCCATCAGCGTTCGGGCAATCCCAGTAGCCTATGGCCTGGATGCCAGGGCCATGTTCAAAGGAGGAAGCCTGATGGCTCTCATCCATATCATATTCGTGGTGATTGTCGGTTATACATGCTTGAAATTTTGGCCGACGTTCAGCCAACTCTCAGATTTTATGAAATAAGCCCCCCAGGCCAAATTTATGATTTTTAGGTCAGGGGAAGAAAAAAATATTCATGTCTTTTAATTACTGAAAATAGAAGGGAAGATGATGAAAAGCTTTAACTTTAAAATACCGCAAAACATTGAGTTTGGTATCGGCTGCCTAAATAAACTGCCGCAAATCTTAAAGGAAAATCATTCTGAAAATGTGCTCTTGATTTCCGACCCTGGTCTCGAAGGTCTTGGGGTAGTAAAAAAGATAGAAGATATTATTGCAGCTGCGGGAATTCATCATACTACCTGGTTGGGAGTGATTCCGAATCCGACTGTAGACGTCGTAAATGAAGCAACTGCGGTCTACAAGAAATGTGGTGCAACGAGTATCGTGGCGCTCGGCGGCGGTAGTTCGATAGATGTTGCGAAAGCAGTGGGTGTATTAGTTAATTATGGTGGAAGCATCACTGACTACGAAGGGAGCAATAAAGTACCTGGACCGATTATTCCGATGATCGCGATCCCGACCACGGCGGGAACGGGGAGTGAGGTCACGGCTTCGTCGGTCATTACGGATGAAGCCAGGAACTATAAACTCTCAGTTATCAGTTATGAGATTCTGCCAAAATATGCACTTTTGGACCCCGAGTTGATCATGACTGCACCATCACATATTGCTGCTGCATGCGGTATTGATGCGTTGATTCATGCCTTAGAAGCCTATTTATCCACCAGCGCCTCTCCGTTTTCTGATGCCATGGCAGAAAAAGCGATGGAATTAATTGGTGGTAGCCTGCGTCGGTTTATTGCGAATAGAAAAGATGAGGCAGCAGCATGTGACATGATGCTGGGAAGCAATTTTGCCGGTATCGCCTTTGCGTGGGCCAGATTGGGTAATGTGCATGCGATGAGCCATCCGGTAAGCGCTTTTTTCCATGTACCACATGGTGTCGCGAACGCAATTCTTCTACCAACGGTGATTGAATATAATGCGCTTGCCGATTGTGGACGCTATGAGGTGATTTATAATTATATCCGTGAAGGCAATGGTGTATTAAATGGATTTAAGCCGCAGATGCTTGTTGAGGAAATTAAAAAACTTAATGTCGACTGTGGAATTCCTGACTCACTGTCTGCTGTTGGTGTTAAGGCTGAAATGATCCCTGATATGGCAAAAGATGCTATGAAAAGCGGTAATATTCTGGTGAACCCACGGCAGTCGACATTAAAGGATATTATTGCACTTTACGAAAAGGCGTTATGACAGGTTTCTAAAATTTTAATGATTTTTTAAATTAAATTCGCCAGGTTGTGAGAAAAGCTGAGTCATTGTGATCTAAATTCAATGTTCAGCTTTTTCTTATGGAAATGAATTGCGAGAAAAACCATATTTTGTTAAAAACGGATGTAATAGGTCAGAGTATCGGCCCCCGGATTTATAAAAGTAATGGAGAGTGACCATGAACTACGAAAGTGTTGGTCAGTTAAATTTTTTTTCGGAAATGTCAGAACGACAAATATCTGCACGGGAATTTTTTAGTAGCGTGTTATTGGATTCTCTCGAGCGAAACTTTGGTTTCAAAAAAATCTTAATTTCATATTTCGATACCCAGGGGAAGTTTCTTTCATGGGTCAACTGGGATGGTATTCATCTTGATGGTAAAGAGCATCCATACCGTAAGTTTATCGCGAATGATGTTGTCAGGCATGTGATACATCAGGAAGCGGTGGCCGATCAACTCACTTACTTTAATGTCACACCTAGACTATATAAATCAACCGATATTATTAACACGATCGATTATGAACATTCTGGTTACGTGCGATTTCTCGAGGAAAATTTCCAGCAGCATTATGGCGTGACAATGGCATTTGGTATCAATGCCTATATTCAGGTGGCTTTTTTTAAAAATCAGCAAGAGGGCGACTTCACTGATAATGAAATAGCTACGTTAAATAAAATATATGTTTATGTAGCCAACTCATACAAAAACTTCAAGAAGCACGAACAGGCTAAAATTGTCTCAAACATTCAAAATGAGATCATCTCTTCAGGTGAGAAAGCATACTTAATCACTGATGATTTCATGCACATCATGAGTTCAAATGAAATGGCTCAGGGTTTTTTGAAAGATATTCTGGGCCCCTCGATTACCGAAGAGATTAGCAGTACCAGGCCTTGTAACTGGCTCCCATTTTTATTAGGTAATGAAGGTGAGGGAGCTACCACTCATCGTGTCCAGACTCGGGTTATAAAAGACTATATTTTTAAAATCTATACTTATGACCAAAACTATTCAAATGGAATTATTGACACCTACCATTGGATCACCATTTCTCAGAAAGAAGATCGAAAAGTTAATGACTACTCTGGCATCAAATTACCTTTGACCCAGGCGGAACAGAAAGTTGCCGGGCTGATGTATAACGGGTTAACGTATCAGGCAATTGCTGATGAACTGGTAATTAGTTACCATACTGTAAAAAAACACATACAAAATATATACATTAAATGCGGCGTTAACAGTCGCTTTCAATTATATAAGTGGTTTGAAGATAAATAGCCGGCGTAGAGGTTTGAAATAGGGAGTATTCCCTATGTAAAATAGTAAGTCCGGTCGATTTTCTAAAGCATTCATTTTAGATATCCTGAGTTTATAGGGTATTAAAAATAAAAACATTAATGCATGTAAACTATATGTTACATGCATTAATGTTTAAATGAACGCTGAGGAAATGCAGAATGAATCAATCACCACCAGGGATTATTTTCAATATTCAGCGCTTCACTATCCATGATGGCCCAGGTCTGCGCACCGAGTTATTTCTAAAAGGTTGCCCGTTACGTTGCGAATGGTGCAGCAATCCTGAAAGTTTTATGCCTTATGCGCAGGTGGGGGTCTATAAAACAAAATGCATTTCTTATAAAAAATGCGCTGCTTGTGAAGAAACCTGCCCGCAGGAGAATGTACTGCAGTTTTATCGCGGAAAACTGACTTCAATAAAACGCCACGACTGTACAAACTGCCTGGATTGTCATAATGCCTGTCCTTCCGACGCGATTAAGCTATGGGGGAAATCTATGTCGGTAGAAGAGTGCATGAAGGAGATTCGTAAAGATAAAGGCTATTATGAGCGCTCTGGTGGCGGGGTGACGGTTTCTGGTGGCGAACCTTTACTGCAAAGTGATTTTGTCGCCAAATTGTTTCAAGCCTGCAGGAGTGAAGGGATTCAGACTTGTCTTGAGTCATCGTTATATGTGCCATGGAAAAAAGTGCAGAATGTTCTGTCGTACACCGACCTTATTATTTCAGATATTAAACATATGGATCCTGAAATTCATAAAAAATATACTAAAGTATCTAATGATAAAATTCTGAAGAATTTAATAAAGTTAACAGCAGAAAGACATGACATCATTTTACGTATTCCGGTTATTCCAAATGTGAATGATGATATGGCGAATATAGAAGCCACAGCCGATTTTATTCTTAATGAACTCGGCGGGAAAATCCGGACATTACAGCTCTTAAGCTTTATGCGTCTTGGTGAAGAGAAATATACTGCACTGGGCCTTCCTTATAAAATGAAAAACGTGAAGGTTAATCGCAGGTCATTTCAAAAGCATATCCAGATGCTAGCCGAATATTTTAACCAGCGCGGCATTCATTGCGTGGTGGGGACAAAAGAAAAATAGTCAACATTTTATTTCAATCTTAAATGGGATAACTTCTATGAAAGTGAATCATACTACTGCATGTGGGACCCAGCCTTTTGATAAGACCTATAGCCTGGGCTATCAAGTTCATCATGAAGACTGGTCTCCATATCCCCGTGTCAATCGCCTGCGGCAGGCGTTTCTCGACAGGCCCTATGATATTGATGTTGAACGCTTAAGACTGGTAACTGAAGCATATCAGAAGCATGAAGATGCACCGCGTAAGCTGAAGTGTGCCAGGGCGTTTGAAAACATCCTGCTGAATACCAAATTATATATTTATGATGAAGATCTTATTCTTGGTGAAATAGCTGCTCCGGCCAAAGCATCACCGATATATCCTGAGTTCTCTGTTAACTGGATCATTAATGAGATCCTGCATTCTCCTTTTGAGGAGCGTGCCAACGATCAGTTCTATATTCGCAATGATGAGGAGCGCAAGGAAATCGTTGAGCTTTGCCGATATTGGGAAGGTAAAACCGTTGATGATTTGATCAACAGTCGGCTTGAAAAAGATCAGACTAAAGGGTCTGAAGTTGGCGAGAAGATATTCCAGACCAATCTTTATCACTATGCCGGAGCAGGGCATCTGGCGATTGATTACGCCCGTTTAATGGCTGTGGGTTATAACGGTCTGATCGACAATGCGCAAGCCGGATTGGAAAAGTTAAGCAAGCGTGATCCTGAATATGGCGACAAGCGTGACTTCTATACAGCGATGATTATCGAACTTGAAGCGGCTAAAAAATATATTGCGCGATATGCAAAATTGGCTCAAGAGTCTGCTGAAAAAGAAGAAAACCCGCAGAGAAAGAAAGAGCTCGAAACCATGGCATTAAACTGTCAGCAGATCGCTGGTGGGGTACCGCAGACATTCTGGCAAGCGCTGCAGTTGTTCAATTTCGCCACAACGCTAATCCAAATTGAAAGTAATGGGCACTCCATTTCCTATGGCCGCATGGATCAGTGGCTTTATCCGTGGTTCGCGGCGGACATGAAGAACAACACGATGACTAAAGAGTTCGCACTTGAGTTAATCGAAGTTCAGTACGTGAAGATGAATAACCCCACCAAGCTAAAAGACAAAGGCACCGTTGCGGTGCGTAACGGTCGTGGTTTTGGCGGTGAAAGCCTGACTATTGGCGGCGTCGATCGTGAGGGGAATGATGCGACTAACGATCTGACGATGCTGATGCTGGAAGGTTCAGCCCATACGCGAATGATGAACCCGTGGGTTTGTGTACGTATGCATGAAAATACGCCCTATGAATTAAAAATTAAGACCGTTGAGTGTATTCGTGCCGGCTATGGTCATCCGAAGCTGTTCAATGACGCACCTTCTATTAAGGGGATGCTGCGCAAGGGAATGACTCTTGAAGAGGCCAGAGATTACTGCGTTGTTGGCTGCGTCGAGCTGGATTTAGCGGGTAAAGAGTATGGCTGGCATGATGCGGCTTATGTGAATACGCCTAAAATGATGGAGATGGTGGTCAACGGTGGCCGCAGTCTTAGTACCGGAGAGCAGCTTGGGCCTGATACTGGTAGCCTGGATACCTACAAGAGTTTTGATGAAGTTCTGGCAAGCGTCGATCAACAGTTTGAATACTGGACCGATCAAATGTGCAGCAGTCTGAATATTATCGATAATGCGCATCGCGAGCTGAAGCCTGTTCCCTACGTCTCCGCTTTCTATGAAGACTGTATGATTTCAGGCAAGGATCTGACTGAAGGCGGCGCGAAGTACAACGGTATTGCTCCGCAGGCGGCGGGTATGGCGACCTGTGCGGACAGTCTGGCTACCATTAAACAACTGGTGTTCGACGAGAAGCGGTATAGCGGTGCTGAGATGCTGCAGGCAGTTAAGGATAACTGGGTCGGCCACGAAAAACTGTATGCATTGGTCAATAGTTCGAAGGTGCGCCACTACGGCAACGATGATGACTATGCGGATGATCTGTTCAAATTCATGTTTGAATGCTACTGCCGTCATATTAGCGGTAGAAAGACGCCGCGCGGGGGAGAATTCAGTCCAGGCGTTTATTCCGTGAATGCCAACGTCGGCATGGGTCTGAACACAAATGCTTCTATTGATGGACGTAAAAAATTTGAGCCTATCTCCGATAACATGGGACCAGTTCACACTGACGGCGGCTCTCATGACATCTGCGGGCCAACAGCGTTAGTCAACTCATTAACCAAAGTTGACCATAGTCTGGCCACCAACGGTACCCTGATGAATCTTCGATTCCCGCAAGAAGCGGTGGCTGGAGTCGAAGGGCGCGATAATCTGCTGAGTTTTATTGATGAGTATATTGCCAAGCAGGCGATGCACGTTCAGTTCAATATCATGAGCTCGGCAACCATGCGCGCCGCGCAGAAAAAGCCGGAGGATTATAAAGATATGCTGGTTCGCGTTGCGGGTTATAGTGCTTATTTTGTCGAACTCGGCAAACCGTTACAGAAAGATTTGATTCAGCGCACTGAACTTCATTTCTGATAATAACGTGCAGCATGTTGTGGGAAGACTATTAGTTTTTTGTCATCCCGGAGATACGGGTTTACATCTCCGGGACAACAAAAGAGAGGCCGACCCACATCCTGACTTCTTTGGTTTGGTGGGAAAAAAGCCAGAGATAATGCGAATGTCTTTATATCCAGGGCGGATATTATGAGTTTTAATACTGATTTTTTACTTGTCGGCCTGATGCAAATTGTCGGGTTTTTTGTTCAGGGATGTACCGGATTTGGCTGTACTGTTATCGCGGCATCAGTGACCAACGGTTTACTAGGAACGTCGGTAGGGGTACCTTACGGTACGTTGATTACCTTACCTTTTTTATATTTTCTGGCGGTCAGAACCTGGCGTGATGTTTCCTGGAAAGATTTAGGGAAAATAGTCGCCCTGTGCGTTCCGGGAATATTAGTCGGTAACTACTTATTTTATACAATTAGTCCCAATGTAGCGAAAATCTGTATTGGCGCAATGGTCACGATTATTGCAGTAATGAACATTTACAAGCATATCGTCAATCCATTGATCTTTAAAAAAGCAGAAGCTATTAATGTGCCAGATACGACAGCGAAAAAATGCTTTCGCTATGGCTGTCTTATTTTAGGTGGTGTTGTGCATGGTGCGTTCACTATCGGTGGGCCGCTGATTACCGTTTACACCATCGAAGCCGTTAAGGAAAAAGAAAAATTCCGTAATACCATGAATATGGTATGGGTGGTATTTAACACCTGGAACGCATTTAACCAGTATCGTAATGGCGCATGGACGGAACATCTTGGTGGCGCTCTGACTATCGGTTTCCCTATGGCGGCGATCGGCTTCTTTCTGGGAATGGCCTTCCTGCAGCGCATTAATAAGGAGACGTTTTTGCGTATCGTGTATTGCGTGCTGTTATTTGTCGGCGGCAACATGCTGTTTACCAGCCTGATGGCTCTTGCGTAAACTGAGGTCGTTATGGGATCGGGAGGATATTAAAACCTCCGATCCCATTTTAACGCCTGCTTATGTGAGTAAGGGGTTAAATCCTTCCCGGCGGAGCATTTGACATAAGGCGATTAACGGAAGACCGACCAGTGCATTTGGGTCGCGGCCTTCAAGACGTTCAAAAAGCGTGATGCCTAATCCTTCGCTTTTGAAACTTCCAGCGCATTGTAGTGGGTTTTCTTTGCGCACATAGCTGTCAATTTCCTGGTCGCTTAAACGGCGGAAATGAACGTCAAAGGGTTCGCATTCGGTCTGTAAATGACCATTAGTTGAATTGTACAGCGCCAGACCGGTGTAGAAGGTCACGATGGTGCCGCTGGCTTTCTTTAGCTGGCGATGGGCGTTTTCTTCACTATGCGGTTTGCCAGTGATTTCGCCATCCAGGACGCAAACCTGATCAGAACCTATAATAAGGTGGTGTGGAAAGCGTTCGGCGAGGGCTTGGGCCTTTGCTTGTGCCAGACGCATCACCAACTGGCGTGCCGATTCACCCGGCAGCGGTGTCTCATCAACGTCTGGTGCTGCGCATTCAAAAGGTACTGAAAGCTTCTCCAGCAGCATTCGCCGCCATGGAGAGGTTGACGCCAGGATCAGTTCAGACATATTTTTTCATCCACATGTAGCGCTTCGCAGAGCATCATTTTAAACTATGCGCCGCAATGTGTGCGAATAATTGGCAAAAGGCAACCCGAGGCTGCCTTTTTCTTTGACTCTATGACATTACAAAGTTAATATGCGCGCCCTATGCAAAAGGTAAAATTACCCCTGACTCTCGATCCGGTTCGCACGGCTCAAAAACGCTTAGATTACCAAGGTATCTATACCCGTGATCAAGTTGTGCGTGTCGCCGATTCTGTTGTCAGCGTGGACAGCGATGTGGAATGCAGCATATCGTTCGCTATTGATAATCAGCGCCTTGCCGTGATAAACGGCGATGCAACGGTGTCGGTAACTCTCGAGTGCCAGCGTTGCGGGAAACCGTTCCCTTATCATGTCCACACAACGTATTGTTTCAGCCCCGTCAGAAATGACGAACAGGCGGAAGCACTGCCGGAAGCGTATGAGCCGATTGAGGTTAACGAATTCGGTGAAATCGATCTGCTGGCGCTTGTTGAAGATGAAATTATCCTCTTCTTGCCTGTAGTTCCGGTGCATGATTCTGAACACTGTGAAGTGTCCGACGCGGACATGGTCTTTGGCGAACTGCCTGAAGAGGCACAAAAACCAAACCCATTTGCCGTATTAGCCAGCTTAAAGCATAAGTAATTGAGGAGTAAGGTCCATGGCCGTACAACAGAATAAACCAACCCGTTCCAAACGTGGCATGCGTCGTTCCCATGACGCTCTGACCGCAGTCACCAGCCTGTCTGTAGACAAAACTTCTGGTGAGAAACACCTGCGTCACCACATCACTGCCGACGGTTTCTACCGCGGTCGCAAGGTAATCGCTAAGTAATCACGCATTACTCCATGGATTTCGCGTTGCAAGAAGACGAAAGCAAGAGAAGCACCCGGAGCATAGCTCACTATGTGATTGGTGTGAACGAGCGCAGTCAACGCACTTGCAGTGTGAAAGACGAAGAGTAAAAGCGTGATGAAGCTTAGTGAGGATTTCCCCGGGCAACTGGGGAATAACCAAACCGAGCAGCGACGATATCTTGACACGTCTAACCCTGGCGTTAGATGTCATGGGGGGAGATTTCGGACCCTCCGTGACAGTGCCTGCAGCATTGCAGGCACTGCACTCTAATTCACAACTCACACTTCTTTTAGTCGGCGATCCCGACACTATCACGCCATTACTAGCCAAAGCTGATTTTGAACAACGTTCACGTCTGCAGGTGATTCCTGCGCAGTCAGTTATTGCCAGTGATGCGCGTCCCGCACAAGCGATCCGCGCCAGTCGCGGTAGCTCAATGCGCGTGGCGCTGGAGTTAGTGAAAGAAGGGCGGGCGCAGGCCTGCGTTAGCGCGGGCAATACCGGGGCGCTGATGGGGCTGGCGAAACTGCTGCTCAAACCCATCGAAGGGATTGAGCGTCCTGCGCTGGTAACGATGTTGCCGCATCAGCTAAAGGGCAAAACGGTGGTGCTGGATTTAGGCGCTAACGTGGATTGCGATAGTACGATGCTGGTGCAGTTTGCGGTGATGGGGGCAGTTTTAGCCGAAGAAGTCATCGGTATCAGAAATCCCCGAGTTGCATTATTGAACATTGGCGAAGAAGAGATGAAAGGTCTCAGCAGTATTCGCGATGCGGCGGCGGTTTTGAAAACCTTGCCAACCCTCAACTATATTGGCTATCTGGAAGCCAACGAATTGTTGACGGGTAAGACGGATGTTTTGGTTTGTGATGGATTCACGGGCAACGTCACATTAAAAACGATGGAAGGTGTGGTCAGAATGTTCCTTTCACTGTTGAAATCACAGGGAGAGGGGAAAAAAAGGTCGTGGTGGCTGTTTTTATTAAAGCGTTGGTTACAAAAAAGCCTGTCGAGGCGATTCAGTCACCTCAACCCCGACCAGTATAATGGCGCCTGTCTGTTAGGATTGCGCGGTTCCGTGATTAAAAGTCACGGTGCTGCCAATCAGCGCGCTTTTAGCGTAGCGATAGAGCAGGCAGTGCAGGCGGTGCAGCGGCAGATCCCTCAGCGGATTGCCGCTCGCCTGGAATCTTTATACCCTACAGGTTTCGAACTGCCTGAGGGCGGCAGAAGCGGGAGTTCCGGTTCTCAGACTGGGATAACTGGTAACGACTGACGCCCGGTAGTTTGAGTAAGCCAGGTATATTACCCAAGAGTGACTGAGCGTACATGTATACGAAGATTGTTGGTACCGGCAGTTATCTGCCTGAGCACGTGCGTACGAACGCTGAATTAGAAAACATGGTAGATACGTCTGACGAGTGGATTGTCACTCGTACAGGTATCCGTGAGCGTCGTATTGCCGCACCGAATGAAACAGTTGCTACGATGGGCTTTGCAGCCGCTAAGAATGCACTGGACATGGCGGGCGTTAAGCCGGAACAAATTGGTCTGATTATTGTTGCGACCACCTCCGGTACCCATGCATTTCCAAGTTCTGCTTGCCAGGTTCAATCGATGCTGGGCATTAAGGGTTGCCCGGCGTTTGACGTTGCTGCTGCATGTGCAGGTTTCACCTACGCGCTGAGCGTCGCCGATCAATACGTTAAAAACGGTGCGGTTGATTACGCGCTGGTCATTGGTGCTGATGTGCTGGCGCGAACCTGCGATCCGACCGATCGTGGAACCATCATCATCTTTGGTGATGGCGCTGGTGCGGTTGTGCTGGGCGCTTCTGAAGAGCCGGGTATTATCTCTACGCATCTGCATGCGGATGGTAGCTACGGTGAACTGCTGACGCTGCCGAACGCCGATCGCGTTGATCCTGACAACTCAATTTATCTGACGATGGCGGGCAACGAAGTCTTTAAAGTTGCCGTGACCGAACTGGCGCATATCGTTGATGAGACCCTGGCGGCGAATAACCTCGAGCGTTCTGCGCTGGATTGGCTGGTGCCGCATCAGGCCAACCTGCGTATTATCAGCGCCACGGCGAAAAAGCTGGGGATGTCGATGGATAACGTGGTGGTCACTCTCGACAGACATGGTAATACTTCAGCAGCCTCTGTTCCTTGCGCGCTGGATGAGGCCGTTCGTGATGGCCGTATCCAGCGTGGTCAGCTCATTCTGCTGGAAGCCTTTGGTGGTGGTTTCACCTGGGGTTCCGCGCTGGTTCGTTTTTAGTATAAGGATTTAAACATGACGCAATTTGCTTTTGTGTTCCCGGGACAGGGCTCTCAGACCGTCGGGATGCTGTCCGATATGGCAGCCGCTTACCCGGTAGTCGAAGAGACATTCCGTGAAGCCTCTGCGGCGTTGGGTTACGATCTGTGGGCGCTTGTACAGCAAGGCCCAGCGGAAGAACTGAACAAAACCTGGCAGACGCAACCGGCGCTGTTGACAGCATCCGTCGCGTTGTATCGTGTCTGGCAGCAGCAGGATGGTCAAGCACCTGCTCTGTTGGCGGGTCATAGCTTGGGTGAGTATTCTGCGCTGGTCTGTGCGGGCGTTATCGATTTTGCCGATGCAGTGCGTCTGGTTGAGATGCGTGGCAAATTCATGCAGGAAGCCGTCCCAGAAGGTACCGGCGCAATGTCAGCTATCATTGGTCTTGACGATGCATCAATTGCGAAAGCCTGTGAAGAGTCTGCTGAAGGTCAGGTGGTTTCTCCGGTAAACTTTAATTCGCCGGGACAGGTTGTTATTGCCGGTAACAAAGAAGCCGTAGAGCGCGCTGGCGCAGCGTGTAAAGCTGCGGGCGCTAAACGCGCGTTGCCGCTGCCGGTCAGCGTGCCATCCCACTGTGCATTGATGAAGCCTGCTGCCGAAAAATTGGCCGTTGAATTACAAAAAATCACCTTTAACACGCCGACTGTTCAGGTTGTGAACAATGTTGATGTGAAGTGTGAAACTACACCTGATGCTATCCGTGATGCATTGATCCGCCAGCTGTATAGCCCGGTTCAGTGGACCAAAACCGTTGAGTTTATGGCGTCACAGGGCGTAGAGCATCTGTATGAAGTGGGGCCGGGTAAAGTCCTCACCGGCCTCACTAAACGTATTGTTGACACCCTGACTGCCTCCGCGCTTAACGAGCCGGCGGCCATGTCTGCGGCGCTTGAGCAATAAAAGAGGAAAATCATGAGTTTTGAAGGAAAAATCGCGCTGGTTACCGGTGCAAGTCGCGGGATTGGCCGCGCAATTGCTGAAACGCTCGTTGCCCGTGGCGCTAAAGTCATTGGTACTGCAACCAGCGAAAGCGGTGCGCAGGCGATCAGCGATTATTTAGGTGCCAATGGCAAAGGTCTGCTGTTGAATGTGACCGATCCGGCATCTATCGAATCTGTTCTGGGAAATATTCGCGCAGAATTTGGTGAAGTTGATATCCTGGTGAACAATGCCGGGATTACTCGTGATAACCTGTTAATGCGCATGAAAGATGACGAGTGGAACGATATTATCGAAACCAACCTGTCATCTGTTTTCCGTCTGTCAAAAGCGGTAATGCGCGCTATGATGAAAAAGCGTCATGGACGTATTATCACTATCGGTTCTGTGGTTGGTACCATGGGAAATGCAGGTCAGGCCAACTACGCTGCGGCGAAAGCGGGTCTGATTGGCTTCAGTAAATCACTGGCTCGCGAAGTTGCGTCACGCGGTATTACTGTAAACGTTGTTGCTCCGGGCTTTATTGAAACGGACATGACACGTGCGCTGACCGATGAGCAGCGTGCGGGTACTCTGGCGGCAGTTCCTGCGGGGCGCCTCGGCTCTCCAAATGAAATCGCCAGTGCGGTTGCATTTTTAGCTTCTGACGAAGCGAGTTACATCACCGGTGAAACTTTGCACGTCAACGGCGGGATGTATATGGTCTGACCGAGATTTGTGCAAAACGCTCAGGAACCGCGCAGTCCGTGCGATTCACCGTAATGTTTTGTGCAAAATGATTTGCGTTATGAGGGCAAAAAGCCGCAAAATAGCGTAAAATCGTGGTAAGACCTGCCGGGATTTAGTTGCAAATTTTTCAACATTTTATACACTACGAAAACCATCGCGAAAGCGAGTTTTGATAGGAAATTTAAGAGTATGAGCACTATCGAAGAACGCGTTAAGAAAATTATCGGCGAACAGCTGGGCGTTAAGCAGGAAGAAGTTACCAACAATGCTTCCTTCGTTGAAGACCTGGGCGCTGATTCTCTTGACACCGTTGAGCTGGTAATGGCTCTGGAAGAAGAGTTTGATACTGAGATTCCGGACGAAGAAGCTGAGAAAATCACTACTGTTCAGGCTGCCATTGATTACATCAACGGTCACCAGGCGTAAGTGAACATCTCCAGGCGGTCATTCGACCGCCTGAGTTTTATCTACATTTTGTCCCACAAGAATCTATTTTCCCTCCCTGGAGGACAACCGTGTCTAAGCGTCGTGTAGTTGTGACCGGACTGGGCATGTTGTCTCCTGTCGGCAATACTGTAGAGTCTACCTGGAAAGCTCTCCTTGCCGGTCAGAGTGGCATCAGCCTGATCGACCATTTCGATACTAGCGCCTATGCAACGAAATTTGCTGGCTTAGTAAAGGATTTTAACTGTGATGATTTCATCTCGCGCAAAGAACAGCGCAAGATGGATGCATTCATTCAATATGGAATTGTCGCTGGCATTCAGGCCATGCAGGATTCTGGCCTTGAAGTGACGGAAGAGAATGCTACCCGCATCGGTGCCGCTATTGGTTCCGGTATTGGCGGGCTTGGCCTGATCGAAGAAAACCACAGTTCGCTGGTAAAAGGCGGACCGCGTAAGATCAGCCCATTCTTTGTTCCTTCCACAATCGTTAACATGGTGGCCGGGCATCTGACCATCATGTTTGGTCTGCGTGGACCGAGTATTTCCATCGCGACCGCTTGCACTTCGGGCGTACACAACATTGGTCAAGCCGCGCGCATTATCGCCTACGGTGATGCTGACGTAATGGTTGCCGGTGGTGCAGAAAAAGCCAGTACCCCACTGGGCGTTGGTGGGTTTGGTGCAGCACGTGCGCTCTCCACTCGCAATGACAGTCCTCAGGCGGCAAGTCGTCCGTGGGACAAAGAGCGTGATGGTTTTGTGCTGGGTGATGGTGCGGGAATGGTCGTGCTGGAAGAGTACGAGCATGCCAAAAAACGCGGTGCGAAAATCTACGCTGAAATCGTCGGCTTTGGTATGAGCAGCGATGCCTACCATATGACTTCGCCGCCGGAAGATGGCGCTGGAGCGGCACTGGCGATGGTTAACGCTATTCGTGATGCAGGTATCGATGCAGGCCAGATTGGCTACGTCAACGCGCACGGTACCTCAACGCCTGCTGGCGATAAAGCAGAAGCGCAGGCGGTTAAGTCTGTCTTCGGTGATGCAGCCGGCCGAGTAATGGTCAGCTCGACTAAATCAATGACCGGCCACTTGCTCGGTGCCGCGGGTGCAGTAGAGTCTATCTACTCTATCCTGGCGCTGCGCGATCAAGCTGTTCCGCCGACTATCAATCTGGATAACCCGGATGATGGTTGCGACCTCGACTTCGTCCCGCACGAAGCACGCCAGGTTAGCGGTATGGAGTATACCTTGTGTAACTCCTTCGGCTTCGGTGGTACAAATGGTTCGCTGATCTTTAAAAAGGTCTGATGCGCGCCTGGCGCAACATTAGTTATGCCGTTAATGCCCATCAAAAATTGGCCCGCTTGTCGGGCCTTTTTTATTCGGCTTTCTCCGCTTGTACCGTATCTTTCCTCCTGCGACACTGACCGACCAGCGATAAGGAGTCCTTTATGTTTTTGATAAATGGCACTGAAAGTGAAACGCTTGCGGTGAACGATCGCGGTGTGCAGTTCGGTGATGGTTGTTTTACGACAGCTCGAATAATTGGGGGCCGTGTACAATTTCTGCCTGCTCATCTGGCGCGCCTGCAAACTACCTGTGAAAGACTCTTAATTACTTTTAGCGACTGGAAAGTATTAACTGAGGAGATGCAACGTCTGGCGCAGCCGTGTCAGGAGGGGGTTCTGAAGGTGATGATCACTCGTGGCGCCGGCGGCCGTGGATACAGCACTGTGGGCTGCACAAACCCTACCCGAATACTTAGCGTGTCGCCATATCCTGCCCATTATGCCCGCTGGCGAGAAGAAGGGGTTTCTGTGTCGCTAAGTCCCATGCGGCTGGGACGTAATCCTTCTCTTGCCGGACTAAAACACCTTAATCGCCTGGAGCAGGTACTGATCCGCTCTCATCTTGAGCAGATGGACGCTGATGAAGCACTGGTTCTTGACAGTGAAGGGTGGCTTACGGAATGCTGTGCCGCGAACGTATTCTGGCGTAAAGGATTTGATGTTTTTACCCCGCGCCTCGATCTGGCGGGAGTAAACGGTATTATGCGCCAGCACATTCTCGCAACGCTGGCACCATCGCCGTTTCGCGTTGTCGAAGTGACTACGCGCCCCGATGCGCTACGCGAAGCCGACGAAGTGCTTATCTGTAACGCATTAATGCCGCTGGTGCCGGTTCGCCGTTGGGACGACACATGTTGGTCCGCGCGCGAGCTTTACCATTTTTTAGCCCCATTGTGTGAGCTGTCTGATTAGTCATGAAGAAAATGTTACGTTTCATCTTGTTGCTGGTAGTGGTGCTGGGCATTGCTGCGGGCGTCGGCATGTGGAAAGTTCGCCAATTGGCGGATAGCAAGTTACTCATTAAAGAAGACACCATCTTTACTCTTGAAACGGGCACCGGGCGCATCGCGCTGGGCCAACAGCTTTACGGCGATAAAGTCATTAACCGGCCACGGGTGTTCCAGTGGTTGCTGCGTATTGAACCTGAGCTCTCCCACTTTAAAGCTGGGACATATCGTTTCACGCCTGGCATGACGGTACGTCAGATGTTGCAACTGTTGGCCAGTGGGAAAGAAGCCCAGTTTCCGTTGCGCTTTGTCGAAGGTATGCGGGTAAGCGACTATCTGCGACAGCTTCGCGATGCGCCTTATGTGAAACATACGCTGGCGGATGACAGCTATGAGACTGTCGCGAAGGCCCTTGGTCTGGAGCATGCGGACTGGGTGGAGGGTTGGTTCTGGCCGGATACCTGGATGTATACCGCCAATACCAGCGATGTGGCGATCCTTAAGCGAGCGCATCAGAAAATGCTTTCTGCGGTTGAGAAAGCCTGGGAAGGGCGGATGGATAATCTGCCGTATAAAGATCAGAACCAACTGCTGACAATGGCCTCCATTATTGAAAAAGAGACGGCGGTGTCTGAAGAGCGCGATCGCGTGGCATCGGTCTTTATCAATCGCTTGCGTATTGGCATGCGTCTGCAAACCGATCCGACCGTGATTTATGGGATGGGTGAGAGTTATAATGGCAAGTTAACGCGTAAAGACCTGGAAACCCCAACGGCTTACAATACTTATGTCATTAACGGCATGCCGCCAGGGCCTATCGCCGCACCGGGAGAGGCTTCTCTGAATGCCGCTGCCCATCCGGCAAAAACGCCGTATCTCTATTTTGTCGCCGACGGAAAAGGGGGTCATACGTTCAATACCAATCTGACCAGCCACAACCGTTCGGTGCAGGATTATCTGAAAGTACTTAAGGAAAAAAATGCGCAGTAACTATATCGTCATCGAGGGCCTGGAAGGCGCAGGGAAGACCACCGCACGCAATCTGGTGGTAGAGACGCTAAAACAGCTGGGCGTTAGCGATATGGTGTTCACCCGCGAGCCGGGCGGCACCATTCTGGCCGAGAAGCTGCGCAGCCTGGTTCTGGATATTCAGTCAACCGGCGATGAAGTTATCAATGACAAAGCTGAAGTGCTGATGTTTTATGCGGCTCGCGTGCAGTTGGTTGAAACAGTGATTAAACCGGCGCTGGCTCGCGGTCAGTGGGTGATCGGCGATCGTCATGATCTCTCTACTCAGGCCTATCAGGGCGGTGGTCGTGGTATCGATCAAACCATGCTGGCAACCCTGCGTGATGCGGTGCTGGGCGATTTTCGTCCCAACTTGACCCTTTATCTTGATGTGACGCCAGCGGTGGGACTCAAGCGCGCTCGCGCTCGTGGCGATCTTGATCGTATCGAACAGGAATCCCTGGATTTCTTCAACCGTACCCGCGCACGCTACCTTGAGCTGGCCGCACTTGACCCCAGCATTCGCACCGTGGACGCCACGCAGCCGCTGGAAGCTGTGGAACGTGATATTCGTGCGGTAGTGAGCCAGTGGGTGGCGGAGCTGCGCGCATGAAATGGTACCCGTGGTTACGCCCGTCTTTCGAACAGCTAGTTTCCAGCTACCAGGCAGGACGGGGTCACCATGCGCTACTGGTCCAGGCATTGCCGGGCATGGGGAGCGATGCGTTGATTTATGCGCTGTGCCGCTTCCTGATGTGCCGACAACCGGAAGGGCATAAAAGCTGTGGCCATTGCCGCAGCTGTCAGCTGATGCAGGCGGGTACTCATCCTGATTATTATGCGTTGTCTCCTGAAAAGGGGAAGAGTTCGCTCGGTATTGATGCCGTGCGCGACATCAACGAAAAGCTCTACGAACACGCCCGGCTGGGCGGCGCGAAGGTGATATGGATCGGTGATGCCGCCATGCTAACTGACGCGGCGGCCAACGCGTTGCTGAAAACGCTGGAGGAACCGCCGGAGAATACCTGGTTCTTCCTCGCTTGCCAGGAACCCGCGCGTTTGCTGGCGACGTTGCGCAGTCGATGCCGTTTACATCACCTCACACCACCTCCGGAATCGTACGCGCTGGCGTGGTTAGAGCGTGAAGTGACAATGTCACAAGATGCATTGCTTGCTGCTCTGCGTCTTAGCGCGAATGCGCCAGCGGCAGCTCTGGCGCTGCTCCAGGATGCTCCCTGGACTGCGCGCCAACAGCTTTGTCAGACGCTGGCAAACGTTTTAACTCAGGGTGACTGGCTGACGCTGCTACCTGTTTTAAATCATGAACAGGCCGCAGTTCGACTGCATTGGCTGGCATCGCTGCTGGTTGATGCGCAAAAAAGACAGCAGGGGATTACGCTTGTCAGTAACCCTGACGTCTGGACGCTGGTGAATCAACTGGCCCAAACTCTGCCTGCCGCACGTTTACAAGCGATAGCACGCGACGTGAGCTTCTGCCGCGAGCAGCTATTAAACGTTGTTGGTGTTAACCGCGAACTACTGCTAACCGAGCGCCTTCTGCGCTGGGAACATTACCTGCAACCCGGGGCGGTACTTCCCGTATCCCATCTCTGAGAGAGACATCATGTTTTTAGTCGACTCCCATTGCCACCTTGATGGCCTGGATTATCAAACGCTGCATAAAAATGTGGACGATGTGCTGGCAAAAGCCGCCGCGCGCGATGTGAAGTTTTGCCTTGCGGTTGCCACGACGCTACCAGGGTATCGCAGTATGCGCGAGCTGGTGGGACAGAGTGACAGCGTTGCTTTCTCCTGTGGCGTGCATCCGTTAAATCAGGATGAAGAGTACGACGTCGAGGAGCTGCGCAAACTTGCGGCGGAAGAGGGGGTAGTGGCGATGGGCGAAACCGGGCTGGATTATTTCTACACGCCAGAAACCAAAACACGTCAACAGACGTCGTTCCGCGATCATATTCGTATCGGTCGGGAACTTAACAAGCCGGTTATTGTGCATACTCGTGATGCCCGCGCTGATACGCTGGCAATTTTACGCGAAGAAAAAGTGACGGATTGCGGTGGCGTACTACACTGTTTCACTGAAGATAGGGAGACTGCGGGTAAGCTGCTGGATATGGGGTTCTATATCTCGTTTTCCGGTATTGTAACGTTCCGTAATGCAGAACAGCTGCGCGATGCCGCGCGTTATGTGCCACTTGATCGCCTGTTGGTGGAGACCGATTCGCCGTATCTGGCGCCGGTACCGCACCGTGGTAAAGAGAACCAACCGGCGATGGTTCGTGACGTAGCTGAGTACATGGCCGTTCTGAAAGGTGTCTCGCTGGATACGCTAGCGCAACGGACCACGGAAAACTTTGCAACGCTTTTTCATATTGACCCCGCCCGGCTACAACCTGCCTGATCTTCCTTATTATTTTAAGGCTCGTAATTAATACTCAAAGCGAGTAAAGTTCACCGCCACAAATGGGGCGGTGAAGCTTTTTTGGCAACATTCAGACACGAGTTATGTAAAACAGTGTAAGTTTTTACCTGAAGGCTGATTGAAACGTGATAGCCGTCAAACAATCATTCCGCTAATTATTTTACTCTGTGTAATAAATAAAGGGCGCTTAGACGTCCTGTCCACGGCGCGGTTCTCCCCCCGGGCCAATGCGTGAAAACGTAAAAAAGCACCAAATACTCAGGAGCACTCTCAATTATGTTTAAGAATGCATTTGCTAACCTGCAGAAGGTCGGTAAATCGCTGATGCTACCGGTATCCGTACTGCCTATCGCAGGTATCCTGCTGGGCGTCGGTTCCGCAAACTTCAGCTGGCTGCCAGAAGTCGTTTCACATGTTATGGCAGAAGCGGGCGGTTCGGTCTTCGCCAATATGCCGCTGATTTTCGCTATCGGTGTTGCGTTAGGCTTCACCAATAACGATGGCGTATCTGCGCTGGCATCGGTTGTCGCTTACGGCATCATGGTGAAAACCATGGCGGTGGTAGCGCCTCTGGTTCTGCATTTACCTGCTGAAGAGATTGCGGCTAAACACCTTGCAGATACCGGCGTACTGGGCGGTATTATTGCGGGCGCGATCGCGGCGTACATGTTTAATCGCTTCTACCGTATTAAGCTGCCTGAGTATCTGGGCTTCTTCGCCGGTAAACGTTTCGTGCCGATCATTTCTGGTCTGACCGCGATCTTTATGGGCATCGTGCTCTCCTTCATTTGGCCGCCGATCGGTACTGCTATCCAGACGTTCTCACAGTGGGCTGCTTATCAGAACCCGGTTGTCGCGTTTGGTATCTATGGCTTCATCGAGCGCTGCCTGGTGCCGTTTGGTCTGCACCACATCTGGAACGTTCCTTTCCAGATGCAGATTGGTGAATACACCAACGCAGCAGGCCAGGTATTCCACGGCGATATCCCGCGCTATATGGCAGGCGACCCGACTGCGGGCAAACTGTCCGGCGGCTTCCTGTTCAAAATGTACGGTCTGCCGGCTGCTGCTATTGCCATCTGGCACTCTGCTAAACCAGAAAACCGCGCGAAAGTGGGCGGCATCATGATCTCCGCAGCGTTGACCTCGTTCCTGACCGGTATCACCGAGCCGATCGAGTTCTCCTTCATGTTCGTTGCGCCGATCCTGTACGTCATCCATGCGATTCTGGCAGGTCTGGCATTCCCGATCTGTATCCTGCTGGGTATGCGTGACGGTACGTCGTTCTCTCACGGTCTGATTGACTTTATCGTTCTGTCCGGCAACAGCAGCAAGCTGTGGCTGTTCCCGATTGTCGGCATCTGCTACGCTATCGTTTACTACGTGGTGTTCCGTGTGCTGATTAAAGCGCTGGATCTGAAAACGCCGGGTCGTGAAGATGCCACCGATGACAGTAAAGCTGGCGCAACCAGCGAGATGGCTCCGGCCCTGATTGCAGCCTTCGGCGGTAAAGAAAACATTACTAACCTCGACGCATGTATCACCCGTCTGCGCGTTAGCGTGGCGGATGTAGCGAAAGTTGATCAGGCTGGCCTGAAAAAACTGGGCGCTGCTGGCGTGGTTGTTGCAGGTTCAGGTGTTCAGGCAATCTTCGGTACCAAATCCGATAACCTGAAAACTGAAATGGATGAGTACATCCGCAGCAACTAAGTTGTGATGTGGGGAGACTAAGGCAGCCAAATGGCTGCCTTTTTTAATGGGTCTATACCCGTCATACTTCAAGTTGCTTATGTGTTGGCTACGCTCATTCCCCCCAGTCACATAGTTATCTATGCTCCTGGGAACTCACTCCCTTGCCGCCTTTAAGCAACTCGAATTATTTAGGGTATATAACATAAAAAAGGGAGCCGATTGGCTCCCGAAACATTGACCAGCTATCAGAACTGATAGCTGGCAGTAATGCTAAAGTTGCGCGGTTCGCCGTACACAATCGAGCCGTCGATGTTGGTATCGTAGGTTTTGTCGAACAGGTTATTGACGTTGCCCTGTAAGGCAAAGTTTTTGCTGACCTGGTAACGGGTAAACAAATCCACCAGCGCGTAGCTGCCTTGTTCCGCACGGAAAGTACCGTACGGCGTAACGGTATCCTTGTACACCCGGTTCTGCCAGTTTACGCCGCCGCCAACGGTCAGATCAGGCATCACCGGCAGGCGATAACTGGTGAACAGCTTGACGCTGGTACGCGGCAGATTAGGGTTCACCGCGTTGCCTTCATTATCCTCTGCAACAAAGCGAGTCGCGCCGAAGGTCATCTGCCAGTTATCGATAAGCGCGCCGTTGATTTCGAACTCCACCCCTTTGCTTACGGTACCATTGACGGTTTTATAAGCCGCCTCGCCGTTGCTGCCAGGGATTTGCCCGCCGGTTGCCTGGCCGAGGTTATCCTGTTCGATGCGGAATATGGAGAGGGTGGTGGTCAGGCGGCTGTCCATCCAGTCGGACTTCAGGCCGACTTCATAGTTATTACCGGTAACCGGGGTCAGATATTTACCGGAGCTATCACGCTTATTCTGCGGCTGGAAAACGGAGGTATAGCTGGTGTAGGCCGACCAGTTATCGTTGATGTCGTAAACCAGACCGGCGTACGGCGTAGTATGGTTTTTCTCCATATTATAGGTCAGCGTCTCGATACTCCAATTGTTATAGCGGACGCCAAGGATCAGGTGCAGCGGATCAAGCAGGGAGATACGAGTCGCCGCATATACCGATTTCATTCGCGTGGTATCGTCCTGCGCCAGGCTCTGCGGTCCCCAGTTGGTTTCCGGGAAGCTGGCACTATTAAAGTCATAGAAATTACCGATCTCATCCGGAAATACGTTTGCCCAGGAGCTGAAGTAGCGGTTATTTTGCTTGCTGTAGCTGCCGCCAATCATCAGGTTGTGCTGGCGACCAAACAGGTCGTAGCCGCCATCTGCAAACAAATCCACGGCATCGACTTTACGTTTGCCGCTGTTCCAGCCGGTACCGCCAACGTAGGTAAAGCTCGGACCGTAATTGCCATAAGGACCAACTAGCATCCCGGTCTCTTTATTAACGTACGCGTCTACGTACATCATTTTGCTGTCGAATTTAACCTCTGAATGGGTTGCATTCATGGTCGCCTGCCAGGTATCGGCAAAGCGCTGTTTCAGCGTGACGAAAACTTTGTTGATCTCTTTGTCGTTATAGGCCCAATCAGGGGCTGTGCTATGAGAACGATCGTAGTGGTTTTTGCTGCCATCGGTATTCCAGCGCGGCAGGCCGCCCCATGTTGGGCTATTCACGTCGATACGCTGATATTCGTAGCCTGCGGATAAACTGGTTGAGGTCCCGAGGTCAGCATCAAGAATGCCGGAGAAGAAGGTTTTTTCGCTGTTATAACGATCGAGCCACGAATCATTATTTTGATAGCCAGCGATAATGCGCGCGCGTACGTTACCCTCTTCGGTGAGCGGGCTTTGCATATCAGCAACGTATCGCTGCTTATTCCAGCTACCGTACTCCGCAGAGATATTGCCTTTAAACTCGCGGCTGGTGGCATGTTTACGAATCATGTTGATTGATGCGGCTGGGTTACCCGTACCTGTCAGCAGGCCATTGGCGCCGCGCACGACTTCTACTCGCTCGAACAGTGCCATGTCGGTAAGGGCATCGCCCAGGTTCCAGCGGGATTCAAACCAGGTCGGAATGCCATCAACCATATAGTTATCTATCTGAAAACCACGGGAGTAATAGCTGGTGCGGTCAGAGTCGGCCTGGCTGCTGCTGATCCCGGTAGTGTGGTCCATCACGTCACCCAGAGTTTGCAACTGCTGGTCCTGCATCCGCTGTTCGGTAATGATACTGACCGATTGCGGAATATCGCGTTGGGCCATCTCCATTTTGGTCCCGGCGGAGGTGGTTTTGACGCTGTAATCCTGCTCTTGCGTATCTGAGCCGGTATCTGCGGAACCTTCTACAATAATCGTGTCTTCGGCCTTGCTGACGGCCTGGCTGAGCTGAGGAAAGAGCGCCAACGCTATGCCCATAGCAAGCAGGGACGGTGTGATACGCCCATCCTGGAAGGTGGTGGAGAGAGACATCATAAACCCTTGATCATAAGATAATTATTATTCGCCGGGGCTCTGTGACCGCGGTCGATCGAAAGCGCGTTGCATTCAATGTGAATACAAATGAGAAATATACGCATTAATATTTAAAGTGTAAACAGAAGTAAGCATTGCTCTGAAAAAGTTGGGGGTAGGTTGTTATGACTAACAACTTTCCACAGAGTTATGATTAATCAGTCAGCAGCTAAGTCCTTTGTCGCGTAAGAAAAAACGCTTTCAGGTTGAAAGAGTGGGAGTAACTCGCTCATACTCTTAAGCGAATCCTGTGCATCCGCGTTTATATGCAGGGGCAGGCCAGAGCACGGTATAAAAATTAATAAGGAATCAGTCATGGCAGAAGAAACGATTTTCAGTAAAATCATTCGCCGGGAGATCCCGTCGGATATTGTTTATCAGGACGAGTTGGTCACCGCTTTTCGCGATATCTCTCCGCAGGCACCGACCCATATTCTGATCATTCCTAATATCCTGATTCCAACTGTCAACGATGTAACTACGGAGCATGAACTGGCTCTTGGCCGGATGATGACCGTTGCGGCGAAAATTGCCCGCGACGAGGGGCTGGCTGACGATGGCTACCGTCTGATCGTCAATTGCAATCGCCACGGGGGTCAGGAGGTCTACCATATCCACATGCATCTGCTGGGTGGGCGTCCATTAGGTCCAATGCTGGCCCACAAAGGTTAATACCCATGCGCGCAGCCCATTTCGGCGCACTTCTGGCCGCGACGCTCCTGGTTGGATGCAGCTCGCATCCGGAAATACCGGTCAGCGATCAGCAAAGTCTGGTGATGGAATCTAACGTACTGGCGGCGGGGATTAGCGCTGAAGTACCGACGGTGACCGCCTCAGAGATACAAGCGACGGCGACCACACGACTATTTAATGAGCGCCAGGTACCGGTGACCGTGCACTATCGCTTTTTCTGGTATGACGCCAGAGGGCTGGAGATGCATCCACTTGAACCGGCGCGCAGCATAACGGTTCCCGCGCACTCCTCGATCACGCTTTACGGCAGCGCCAATATTCTGGGGGCGCACAAGGCCCGACTTTATCTTTATCTGTAAGAGGTCATCGTAATGATTAAAATGTGTCGCTATGCACTTGTTACCGCACTGGCGATATTCCTTGCCGGGTGCGTAGGGCCAGGTCAGCAGCCCGCTCCCGTTGAGGAAGCACAGCCAAAACCGCAGCAGCCTGTTCAGCCGCAGCCGACTGTGCCAAGTATTCCTGTGATACCTACGCAGCCAGGCCCAATTGAACATGGCGAGGAGCCAGCGCAACCGGCCCCGCGCGTGCGTCATTATGACTGGAGCAGCGCAGTGCAGCCGATGGTTGGACAAATGCTGCAAGCGGGTGGCGTGACAGCAGGTAGTATTCTGCTGATTGATAGCGTAAACAACCGCACCAACGGCACGTTGAACGCCGCTGAGGCGACAACCGCATTACACAACGCGCTGGCGGGTAACGGGAAATTTACCCTGGTATCGCAGCAGCAGCTTGGCGTCGCCAAACAGCAGCTTGGTCTGTCGCCACAGGATAGCCTCGGCAGCCGCAGTAAGGCGATGGGTATTGCCCGTACCGTTGGCGCACAGTATGTGCTCTATTCCAACGCGACCGGCAACGTCAACTCGCCTGAGCTGAAAATGCAACTGATGCTGGTGCAAACTGGCGAAATTATCTGGTCAGGTAAAGGTGCGGTTCAGCAACAATAAGCTTACGCGCGACGAAGTGCTGTCGCGCTTTTTTCCTTGCTTTTCACCTGTCGCCGCGCTGACTGAAAACGGTCTGAGCGGCGGCAGTTGTGTCATCAGCGATGGTCGACAAAGATTGGTTCTGCGCCAGCCGCATGATGTGCAGGCGCCAATCTGTCATTTTCGTCGCCAGTACCATGTGCTCTCCCGTCTCCCTGCTACGCTTGCTCCGGCTCCGCTTTTTTATTCTCCTGCCTGGATGGTGGTGGAATATTTCATCGGTGATGTGGCAAACGCACTGCCGGAGTGTCCGGCGCTTGCGGGGTTACTGTATCATCTGCATCGCCAACCACGCTTTGGCTGGCGTATTACGCTGAGCCCATTGCTTGAGCTTTACTGGCAGCAGTGCGATTCCGCCCGGCGCACGCCGTTATGGTTACGCTGGCATAAGCAACTGTTGCTACGCGGCGAACCTCGGCCGTTGCGCCTCGCGCCATTACACATGGATGTTCATGCGGGCAATATTGTCCATAGCGAGGGCGGGCTGCGGCTTATTGATTGGGAATATGCCGGGGATGGTGATATCGCGCTGGAGCTGGCTGCGGTATGGATTGAGCCCGTGGCGCACCGCCAGCTAGCGGCAGAGTACGCGAGGCTGGCGCATATTGATGAGCTTCGGCTATGGCGACAAATACAGCGCTGGCGTCCATGGGTACGTCTGCTGATGGCAGGCTGGTATGAGCGACGCTGGCAACAAACCGGCGATCGACAGTTTATTGCGCTGGCGAATGAGATATGGCGTCAGTTAGAGAAAGAATAAAAAGATAAGAGAGGTATGTGTGGGCCCGGTAATGTTGGATGTCGAAGGTTTTGAACTGGATGCGGAAGAGCGTGAGATTCTGGCGCATCCTTTAGTTGGCGGGCTAATCCTGTTTACCCGCAACTACCACGATCCGGCGCAGTTACGCGAGCTGGTTCGCCAGATCCGCGAGGCTTCGCGCAACCATCTGGTGGTGGCGGTTGACCAGGAAGGCGGTCGCGTGCAGCGTTTCCGCGAGGGTTTTACCCGCCTGCCGGCGGCGCAATCCTTTGCCGCGCTGCTCGGCATGGAAGAGGGCGGTAAGCTGGCAGAAGAGGCCGGTTGGTTGATGGCCAGCGAAATGATCGCCATGGATATCGATATTAGCTTTGCGCCGGTGCTGGACGTTGGGCATATCAGCGCTGCCATCGGCGAACGTTCTTATCATGAAGACCCCGACAAAGCGCTGGCGATAGCCCGTCATTTTATTGACGGAATGCACGGTGCGGGAATGAAAACTACCGGTAAGCACTTCCCCGGTCACGGTGCGGTGACCGCAGATTCACACAAAGAGACGCCGCGTGACCCGCGCGCGCAAGCGGAGATTCGTGCTAAAGATATGGCGGTATTCCGCACGCTTATCACTGAGCAGCGGCTGGATGCCATTATGCCCGCTCACGTTATTTACAGCGACGTTGACCCGCGTCCGGCCAGCGGTTCAGCACACTGGCTGAAGACGGTTCTGCGCGGTGAACTGGGCTTTGACGGAGTTATTTTCTCTGACGACCTGTCTATGGAAGGGGCAGCGATTATGGGCAGCTACGCCGAGCGTGGGCAGGCATCGCTGGATGCGGGTTGCGATATGATCCTGGTCTGCAATAATCGTAAAGGTGCGGTCAGCGTGCTGGATAACCTGTCGCCGATCAAAGCAGAGCGTGTTACGAAATTGTATCATAAAGGTTCCTTTAGCCGTCAGGAGTTAAGGGATTCCGCCCGCTGGAAAACGATAAGCGCGCAGCTCGAACAGCTTCATGAGCGCTGGCAAGAGGCGAAATCCGCGTAATAAACCTGAAAGGCATTGTTGTCTGGTGAGGATGCGATGATTATCTATTTACATGGTTTTGACTCAAACAGCCCCGGTAACCATGAGAAGGTGCTTCAGCTTCAGTTTATCGACCCGGATGTCCGGTTGATTAGCTACAGCACGCGGCATCCCAAACATGATATGCAGCACTTGTTAAAAGAAGTCGATAAGATGCTGCAGCTGAGCGCTGACGATCGTCCGCTTATTTGCGGCGTGGGCCTTGGCGGTTTCTGGGCTGAACGGATTGGTTTTCTTTGTGATATCCGTCAGGCCATTCTGAACCCGAATTTGTTCCCCAATGAAAATATGGAAGGTAAGATTGACCGGCCGGAAGAGTATGCTGATATCGCCACTAAGTGCGTGAATAACTTCCGTGAAAAAAATCGCGATCGTTGCCTGGTAGTGCTCTCGCGTCAGGATGAAGCACTGAATAGCCAGCGTTCGGCGGATTTGCTGCATCATTACTACGAGATCATCTGGGATGAAGAGCAGACCCACAAGTTTAAAAATATCTCTCCTCATCTTCAGCGAATAAAAGCCTTCAAAACCCTCGGCTGATCCTCCTCCAGCCCGCAGTGTGAAAACACCGCGGGCTTTTTTTATCCAGTTATGCGGCTGTGCGCTCAAAAAATATGCGGTAAAACTTGATGCATATCAATTTTGGTATGACCAATGCACCGTTCATGTTATTCTCGATCTCGTTGGATGGTTTCATTGCTGTAACCTGCTGTTAATTAAAGGCTATTGTTATAACTTTTAATTAACAATTGGTTAATAATTTTAGGGGGTTGTGTGACTACACCAATGAAAAAAATAGTGATTGTAGGTGGTGGGGCCGGTGGGCTGGAGCTGGCGACTCAGTTGGGTAAAAAGTTGGGTCGTAATAAAAAAGCCAAAATAACGCTGGTCGATCGCAATCATAGCCACCTGTGGAAACCGCTGCTGCATGAAGTGGCAACAGGTTCACTTGATGAAGGTGTAGATGCGCTGAGCTACCTGGCTCATGCCCGCAACCACGGCTTCCAGTTCCAGTTAGGCTCGGTGATGGATATCAACCGCGAAGCGAAGACCATCACCCTTGCCGAAGTGCATAACGAGAAAGGCGAGCTGCTGGTGGCCGAGCGTAAGCTGCCTTATGACACGCTGGTGATGGCGCTGGGCAGTACCTCTAACGACTTTAATACCCCAGGCGTAAAAGAGAACTGTATTTTCCTCGATAATCCACATCAGGCGCGTCGTTTCCACCAGGAAATGCTGGATCTGTTCCTTAAGTATTCAGCGAATCTTGGTGCGAACGGTAAGGTGAATATCGCCATCGTTGGCGGCGGCGCGACCGGCGTGGAGCTGTCTGCTGAACTGCACAATGCGGTAAAACAGCTGCACAGCTACGGCTATAAAGGGCTGACCAACGAAGCGCTGAACGTGACGCTGGTGGAAGCCGGGGAGCGTATTCTGCCTGCACTGCCGCCGCGCATTTCTGGCGCTGCGCACAGCGAGCTGACCAAGCTTGGCGTTCGCGTGTTGACTAAAACCATGGTCACCAGCGCCGATGCTAACGGTCTGCACACCAAAGACGGTGAATTTATTGACGCTGACCTGATGGTCTGGGCGGCAGGGATTAAAGCACCGGACTTTATGAAAGAGATTGGTGGTCTGGAAACCAACCGTATCAATCAGCTGGTGGTTGAGCCGACGTTACAAACGACACGCGATCAGGATATCTACGCAATCGGCGACTGTGCGTCATGCGCCCGTCCTGAAGGGGGCTTTGTCCCACCGCGCGCTCAGGCTGCCCATCAGATGGCAACCTGCGCTCTGCACAATATCCTGGCGCAAATCAAAGGTAAGCCGCTGAAATCTTATACTTATAAAGATCACGGTTCGCTGGTGTCGCTCTCCAACTACTCCACCGTCGGTAGCCTGATGGGCAACCTGATGCGCGGCTCAATGATGATCGAAGGGCGCATTGCGCGTTTCGTGTATATCTCTCTGTACCGCATGCACCAGATTGCGCTGCACGGCTACTTTAAAACCGGCCTGATGATGCTGGTTGGGCGTATCAACCGTATTATTCGTCCGCGTCTGAAGCTGCATTAATGACCGACGGGCGGCAGAACCTGATGGTTTTGCCGCCCGGTGTATCTATAGCTCAATTCCAGAATATCCTTCTGCCTTATCCCCTAAACCTTCTCGGATTCCTCTGAATCCTGCTATTTTCCTGTATTTTTAATCCGCTTCTTATTTGCATGCCCTGTGTCCCGATCGCAGAATTACAGGCAATAGCAATGAAGGAGGATCTCCCGTGAATAAATCGATGTTGGCGGGTATAGGAATTGGCGTGGCCGCCGCGCTGGGCGTTGCAGCCGTTGCCGGTCTTAACGTGTTAGATCGTGGCCCACAATACGCGCAGGTGGTGTCCAGTACGCCGATAAAAGAGAGCGTTAAAACGCCACGTCAGGAGTGCCGAAACGTCACCGTGACCCATCGTCGCCCGGTGCAGGATGAAAACCGTATCGCGGGTTCCGTATTAGGTGCAGTCGCCGGTGGCGTTATTGGCCATCAGTTTGGCGGCGGACGCGGTCGTGATGTTGCTACCGTGGTCGGTGCGCTGGGCGGCGGCTACGCCGGTAACCAGATACAGGGATCGATGCAGGAAGGGGATACCTACACCACTACCCAGCAGCGCTGCAAAACGGTGTACGACAAATCGGAAAAAATGCTCGGTTATGACGTCACTTATAAAATCGGCGACCAGCAGGGTAAAATCCGCATGGATCGCGACCCCGGGACGCAAATTCCGCTGGACGGTAACGGCCAGCTGATTCTGACGAATAAAGCGTAAAAAAGACGTTTATTTCTATTAGCCCCTCAGTTTGAGGGGCTTTTTTATCAGAAGCTCAGAGCGTAGTTCAGGCCAAAGGTGCGACCGCGACCTTTGTACTCATATAAAGAGCTGCTGCCGTAGGTTGGGCTGTAAAGCAGCGGTGCGCGCTGGCCCCAGATAGTGACATAGTCTTCATTGAGCAGGTTTTCGATGCTGAAGGTTAGCTTGCCGAGAGGAAGCGCGTAGCTGCCGATAAAGTCCACGGTGTTATAGCCATCAAGTTTATTGCCGCTGGCATCGCTGATATCAAATACCTGTTGGCTTTGTACCCGTAGCGACCACGGTTCCGGTGCCCAGCCAACCCAGGCCGTCGCCTTTGATGGTGAGGCGAGCGTCACATCCCACTTCTGCCAGCTGCCGTTGCTCTTCACCTGAGATTTCAGCACGTTAAAGTTAGCCCCGGCGCTCCAGTCGCTGTTCGGGAAGAAGTAATCCACTGCGCCCTCAACGCCATAAATACGGCGTTTGTCAGACTCGACGTCGATAGTCATATCGGTACGGTTAACGACGATGGTCTTATCTGAGGTGGAGTAATAAGCCGCCAGCTGAGTGCGTAGATTATCACCGGTGTAGCGCCAGCCGAGCTCGTAAGAGTTGACTTTAATTCCCTGCAATGGCGAATCGCCAACGTTAACGCTTGAAAGCAGAGGCAGATGACCGTTAACCGCTGCGCCATATTTGCCAATGCCGTAATATTTGCCCGGATCCGGCAGCTCAACGCCCTGGGAGAAGTTAAACCAGGTCTGCTGACGGTCGGTAAGATGAGCAACAATCCCGGCGTTAAATAAGAAGTTGTCGTAATCGGTTTTACCACCCGGAATCGCATCCGCCGAGCTGACTTTGCCGTTGGCGACATCCTGCTGCTGGGCGTAGCCGACAAAATCATCGACCTTATTTTCCGTCCACTGGTAGCGCACACCGCCGCTAATCGTGAAGATATCGTTCAGGTCATAGCTGGACTGCAGGAAAGGTGCCAGGTTGGTAATGCTGTAGCTCGGATAACGACCGGTAGTATAAATCGACTGATTATTCAGGCCGCCGGAAGGCATCGATTGCCCCAGGTCGAAGAACATCTGGTTGGCGTTGAAGGTTTCGTGATCGGCATCCAGTCCCCAGGTCAGATCCCAGCCGTCCAGCGGCTGGCTATTCAGGGTTATCTTCGCGCCATATTGATCGGTATCCTGCTTTGAGGAAGAGAAGCTGCTGACCTGGCCTTTACTTAGCGTAGGGAAGGGGTAAAAGGTCAGGGATTCATCACGATAATAGACCTGGCTGACCAGGTTCTGACCAAAGAAGTCAGCATCGGAATATTGCAGACTAATCAGGTGGCGTTCGGTGCCGGGGACGCGGTCGGAATTAAGCCCGTCAGTGGTGAAGGCTTTACCGTCGCCGGTCACCGCCGACATATTTTTCCCCAGATACAGTCCGTAGTCGTCGCCCTGACTTTTATAGTACTGCGTAACTAGCTGCAGCTGACGGTTATCGTCAATTTCAATGGTGCCTGTACCCATCACGTCCAGGCGGTCGGAATGCTGGAGGCCTGTCTGGGTATTATCGAGGATAAGCGCATCGTTGTTGCCGTCATACCAGCCGCCAAAGCGTTGATAGGCTACGGACAAGCGGCCAGATGCGTGGTCGGTTCCACCACTCACCGCCGCCGCGACGCGCTCATCATGATCGTTACTATTAGCAAAGCCGGTTTTGCCGCCCAGTTCCAGATCGACCTGGCGCTCCTGTTGGCCCTTTTTGGTGACGATATTGATAAGACCGCCGGTACTGCCGCCGCCGTACAGCGATGTTGCCCCGGAGATCACTTCGATGTGCTCAATGTTGAAAGGATCGATAGAGTCGAGCTGACGGCTGTCGGTACGGGAAGAGTTAAGGCGAACGCCGTCAATCAGCACCACGATCGCGCGACCGCGCATATTCATGCCGTAGTTAGTACGTCCCTGGCTGCCGACGTCGATGCCGGGGATCAGCTGCGCCAGGACATCTTTGAACTCTTTACCGCCCTGAACCTGTTGTTCAATTTCCTGGCCTTCGATAACCCAGGTGGTCTGGGCCATTTCAGCGACGGTACGGTGTGTACGGTTGGCGCTGACGATCATGTTGTCATCAGCGGCCCAGGCGGGGAGGGCGGTTGCCAGCAGCAGTGGGTTAAGCACCCAGAGACGCGTTTTCATGCTCATTCCTTTTATGAGTTTACGATATCGTTGTTTTAGTTTTCCGGTACGGGCGCACCGGTTGTTACAAGGTGAAATAAACAGAAATGTTTAAGGCTGAAGTTTGCCCGTATTGATTATTGTTATCAATATCATTTACGTGAAATGTGCAAATAACCTATTGAAAGCATTACTTAATGTGCGGGTAATTAGGGGGGTGACCGACGGAGGAGCCATCGGTCAAAGAGAGATTTAGTGCTGAAGAACCTGCGGCCAAAGACGCATCGTGGTCTCGGCAATTTGCATGATTTTAGTGAAATCTGCACCTTCGCGGGCGCTGATTGACATGCCCTGCAATACGCAGCTTAAGAACTGCGCCAATTGGCTCACGTCGCCGTCAGACGGAAGTTCGCCGCGTATCTGCCGCTGCTGTAGAAATTGCGTCAATGCCTGTTCCTGCATGGCATGCCGCGATTTAAGTGTATTGGCGATATCGGTAGACGAGGCCGCCAGCGCTGCAGAGGCGTTGACCATAAAGCAGCCTGCGGGCGTTTCTTTGCTGGTAAAGCAGGTGGCGACAGCGGTGAAATAATCGCGCAATGCCTGATCGACGGTTTTGCCCTCATCAAACAGCAATGCTTCGTGTTTGGCGGCAAAGCGAGAGATGTAGCGATCCAGCACTGCGCGAAACAACCCCTCTTTATTCACGAATTCTGCATAGAGCGTTGGCGCTTTTGCGCCCGTCGCCTCCACCAGATCGGCGAGAGAGGTGGCTTCATAGCCGTGCTGCCAGAAGAGTGTCATGGCCTTATCCAGCGCCGCGTCCCTGTCGAACACTTTAGGTCGGCCACGGCTTTTTTTTACACAACCCTGAACGTCAGTTGTCATGGTGCCGTTGTACCTGTGTTGGTTTGTTGAAAGGCCATTATAAAAATAAACGTCATAGGCTGCCAGTGATGTCGCTCTAAAAATAAATAATTCATATATGTATGAATTTTAAGTTTTTTATAAATAGTTAAACGGTCGTTATAAAAATGGTTTGACGTGTGATGTGGATCACATTATTATTTACCTATCGATCGTTAAGTTAATTCGTTCGACCCTACAAAAACATTCATCTGCATAGGTATAATAATCATGAAAAACGTTAAAACATTGGCCATCGCCGCTGTTCTTAGCTCGCTCTCTTTCGCAAGCTTTGCCGCTGTTGAAGTTCAGTCAACCCCGGCAGGCCAGCATAAAATTGGCACCGTTTCCGCTTCCGCCGGGACCAACCTGGGTTCTCTGGAAGATCAGCTGGCGCAAAAGGCTGAAGAAATGGGCGCAAGCTCTTATCGTATTACTTCGGTAACCGGTCCTAACACCCTTCACGGGACTGCGGTTATCTACAAATAATTTTTTGTACCCTGTCATGCCACTGACAAAACGCGGACCTGACCCCTTCAGCAGCCCGCGTTAGCAAGAAATATGTTGTACCCTGTTTGATTATTGCTACAAAAAAACCGCCAGCACGTTTGTGTCAGGCGGTTTTTTTATATCTGCTTTCAGGAGGCTATAGCGACTGCGTGCTGCCACCATGGTGACGCGTCACGTCAACCGGCATACCTGAACGCAGCGTCATTGCGCGTTCCATAACATCCTCATCGGTTAACTGGGTCTGCTTAAAGGCCTGCATGCTGTCGTTAAGCGTAATAGGCAGCGTCTGCGGATCGTCATCAATGTGTTTGGACAGCGGCTGGTGAATTTCAACCAGACGTGTACCGTTCGGCTCGACAGAGGCTTTAATCGGCGTATTGATAATGGTGACCTTAGTGCCCGGCGTTATCTTGCTATACAACGTTTTGATATCGTCATCACGCAGGCGGATGCAGCCGGAGCTGACGCGCATACCGATGCCGAAATCAGCGTTAGTGCCGTGAAGCAGATAGACGCCGCCGTAGGCTGCCAGACGAATGGCGTGGTGGCCCATCGGGTTATCTGGCCCGGCAGGCATGACGGCGGGCAGGTCAATGCCCATTGCTTTATAGCGGGCGCGAATATTGGCCGTAGGCGTCCAGGTCGGGTTTGCACGCTTGTCGGAAACGGTAGTGACCATCGTTGGCGTAATGGTATCGCCGCCCAACTGACCAATGCCGATAGGATAGACAGTGACCTCGCTTTTACCCGGCGGATAGTAGTAGAGGCGCAGCTCGGCCAGGTTAAGGACTAACCCTTCGCGCGGCGCTTCAGGTAACAGGGTTTGTAGCGGAATCGTCAGCACGCTGCCCGCTCGCGGAACGTAAGGATCAACGCCAGGGTTCGCCTGTAGCAGTGCCAGAAAACCGACATTGTACTTTTTGGCAATGGCTTCCAGGGAACCGCCGTTATTTTCGACGACGTGAAACTGATTTTGCCCAACCAGCCGGCTGCCCGGAGGCGGCAGCGGCCAGGTATTTGCGCGGGCGGGTAGCGCCAGCGCGGCGGCGATGACAATCATCCCCAACCAAATTGAAATACGCGAAAAGCTTTTCATCACGCTAATTCCATATAATGTAAGTGGTTATTTTTATACGTAAAGTCTTGCGCATTATGGCGTAGCGAGTGTTGGGAAGTGCAGAGGAATTGCAAAATGTTTGTAAATTTTGCAGAGCATGTTGGAGGGGCGGGACACGGCGTCCTGGCCGTATCCCGTATCCCGCTAAGCGGTGGCGTTTTCTTCCAGTTGACGCATAAACTGACGCACCCAGTCCATCCGCGTTTTACGCTCGGCAAGGTCCTGCATAAACTTCAGACGCGTCGGGCCATCAAGTCGATAGTGCTGAGGCTGTTTCTGCAATAAGCCAATTAGCCACATGGGGTTAACGTGATTCTTCTCGTTAAACTCAACGGTACCGCCTTTTTCGTTGCTCTCCAGTTTGCGGATCCCTAGCTTCTGCGCCTGCTGGCGTAAACGGGCGATATCGAGCAGGTTTCTTGCCGGATCCGGCAGTTGGCCGAAGCGATCGATAAGCTCAACCTTGATCTCCTCCAGCTCGTTTTCATTTTTCGCGCTGGCAATGCGCTTGTAGAACGACAGGCGAGTATTCACGTCCGGGATAAAGTCGTCCGGAAGCAGTGACGGCATCCGTAACTCAACTTCCGTCTGCTGGCTGGTGAGATCTTCCAGAGAGGGTTCGCGCCCGGCTTTCAGGGCATCGACGGCGTTTTCCAGCAGCTCCATATACAGCGAGAAGCCGATGGTTTCCATGGAACCGCTCTGGTCTTCACCCAGCAGTTCACCCGCGCCGCGAATTTCGAGATCATGGGTCGCCAGCGCAAACCCGGCGCCGAGATCTTCCAGCGACGCGATAGCCTCAAGGCGTTTTTGCGCATCGGTAGTCATCGCTTTCGGATGTGGCGTCAGCAGCCAGGCATAGGCCTGATGGTGCGAACGACCAACACGACCGCGCAGTTGGTGCAACTGCGCCAGACCAAAGTGGTCGGCGCGTTCGATAATAATGGTGTTGGCGGTGGGAATGTCGATCCCGGTTTCGATGATGGTGGTGCACACCAGCACGTTAAAGCGCTGGTGGTGGAAATCATTCATCACTCGCTCCAGCTCACGCTCGCGCATCTGCCCGTGGCCGATGGCGATACGTGCTTCCGGTACCAACTCTGCCAGCTTGTCTGCCGCTTTCTGGATGTTTTCGACATCATTAAAGAGATAGTAAACCTGGCCGCCGCGCAGCACTTCGCGCAGGATAGCCTCACGCACCACCAGAGCATCATATTCGCGCACAAAGGTTTTGACCGCCAGACGGCGGGCGGGCGGCGTAGCAATAATCGACAAATCGCGCATCCCGCTCATCGCCATATTCAGAGTTCGCGGAATCGGCGTCGCGGTCAGGGTCAGGATATCGACATCGGCGCGCATTGCCTTGATGCGCTCTTTGTGGCGCACGCCGAAGCGGTGCTCTTCATCGACAATTAGCAGGCCAAGATCGCGCAGCTTAACGTCCGGTTGCAGCAGCTTATGGGTACCGATAAGTATGTCGACTTTCCCTTCAGCGACCTGTTCGAGGATCTGCGCCTGTTCTTTGGCGCTTCTGAAACGCGAGAGCATCTCGATGCGCACCGGCCAGTTGGCGAAGCGATCGCGGAAGTTATCAAAGTGCTGCTGGGCGAGCAGGGTGGTCGGCACCAGCACCGCCACCTGCTTATGGTTTTCAACCGCCAGAAAAGCGGCGCGCATGGCGACTTCAGTTTTACCAAAGCCGACATCGCCACAGACCAGACGGTCCATCGCCAGCGGCTGGCACATATCGCTTAACACGGCGTTGATGGCCTGCGCCTGATCAGGCGTGGTTTCGAACGGGAAGCCGTCGCAGAATAGCTGGTACTGCTCTTTATCATGTTTAAACGCGTAGCCTGCTTTTGCTGCTCGTTGGGCGTAAATATCCAGCAGCTCGGCGGCTACATCGCGCACCTTCTCGGCGGCTTTCTGCCGCGCGCGCGCCCAAACGTCGCCGCCCAGTTTATGCAGCGGCGCGTTCTCTTCCGCGCCACCGGCGTAGCGGCTAATCAAATGCAGCGACGACACCGGCACGTACAGTTTGGCGTCGTTGGCGTAGGTCAGCATCAGGTATTCGCCATTAATGCCGCCCGCTTCAAGGGTTGTCATTCCGGCGTAGCGGCCTACGCCATGCTCAAGATGCACCACCGGCTGGCCAATATGCAGCTCCGCCAGGTTGCGGATCAAGGTGTCCGGGTTAATGGTGCGCCGTGAATCCTGGCGGCGACGGGCAACGCGTTCGCCCAGAAGGTCACTTTCACAAATCAGCGCCAGGTTACGCTGGCTGTCGATAAAACCATGTTCCGCCGCGCCAATCATCAGGTAGCGGCCATTACCGGTAGCGTCTTCAAGGCGTTGAATATATTTCGGCGCCACCTTAATCCGCGCCAGCATTTCGCCCAGCGTTTCGCGACGGCCTTCGCTTTCCACAGAGAAAATCACTGGCCCGCTGAAGGATTCAAGGAAGCGGCGCAGGTTATCCAGCGGCGCTTTGTTCTGCGCCTGAATTGCCAGTTCGGGTAATGTCTGATAACCGAGGTTGGTATTGGCGGCTTTCTCCGCCAGACGCTCGGTTTTAAGCTGCACGCGCGGCCATTTTTTTAGCTCGCTAAACAGCTCATCGCTACGCAGCCAAAGTTGTTCCGGCGGCAGAAGCGGGCGCATTGGATCGACGCCGCGATTTTCAAAGCGGGCGCGGGTTTCATTCTGGAATCGTTCGGCGCTGGCCTCCAGATCGCCAGTATTCACAATCAGCGTTTTGGCCGGGAAATAGCTGAACAGCGGCGGTAGCGGCTCGTTAAAAAACAGCGGCTGCCAGTATTCGATCCCCGCCGGCAGTGTGCCTTTACTGACTTGCTGGTAAATATGTTCGGCGTCGCGTTTCACGTCGAAGCGGTCGCGCCATTGGCTGCGGAAAAGTTCGATAGCGGCCTGGTCAATCGGAAATTCATGCGCAGGTAGCAAATTAATGGCGACGACTTCTTCCAGTGTGCGCTGGCTGTCGACGTCAAACAGACGCAGGCTGTCGATTTCGTCATCAAAAAAGTCAAGGCGATAAGGCTGCTCGCTACCCATTGGGTACAGGTCAAGCAGCGCCCCGCGCGTGGCGTATTCACCGTGCTCCATCACCTGATCGACATGGCGATAACCGGCGCTATCAAGCTGCGAACGCAGCGCATCCCGCGATAGACGTTGGCCTTTTTTCATCACCAGCGCATGACCATGAAGGAAATTATGCGGGCAGACGCGCTGCATCAGGGTGCTGACCGGAACGATCAACATGCCGCGTTCCATGGTCGGAAGCTGATAAAGGGTGGCGAGACGGGAAGAGATAATATCCTGGTGCGGCGAGAAGCTGTCGTAGGGGAGCGTTTCCCAGTCCGCCAGGCCAGCCACCATGCTGTCGGTAAACTGCCTGATTTCATCATTCAGCCGCAGAGCGTTTTGCATGTCCGGGGTGATAAGGATCACCGGTCCGGCGTGACGCTCGGCCATTTCCGCCACCAGCGTCGCGCAGGCCGCGCCGGTAAGTTCGCCAAGCTGGCGCTGATCGCCGGCTTTGACCGGCAGAGAGTATCGGTTTTGTTCAGGCATAGACGGTATCATAATCTCTTGGGGATTCGCTCTGCCGATATGGAGGGCAACTCGCTGATATTCAATAGTGTGATTATCCGCGATCGACCTGGATTCGCCAACCCGTATCGCAAATGTCATGTTTTGGGCAAAAATGTAACGGACTCTGATAAGCGTAAAGATAAATAAGGACTTACTTATCTATGTGGCTGTTTATATTGAATTTTTAATGAGTTTGCTAATAAAATCGTCAGGTTTCAGACATTTACGCTGCTCATAATCGCTTATATACTCGGGCATCGGCTTCAGCAATCAGATGGATTACATGTATCAACCTGCCGCACTCTTTATTGGCCTTCGCTATATGCGCGGGCGCGCAGCTGACCGCTTCGGTCGTTTCGTCTCCTGGCTCTCGACCATTGGCATTACGCTTGGCGTAATGGCACTGGTTACCGTGCTTTCGGTGATGAACGGTTTTGAACGCGAGCTGCAAAACAACATCCTGGGGCTGATGCCGCAGGCCATTCTTAGCGCCCAGCAAGGGTCCATCGATCCGCAAAAGCTGCCGGAAAGCGCGGTGAAATTACAGGGTGTTACCCGGATTGCGCCGCTGACGACCGGCGATGTGGTGCTGCAAAGCGCCCGCAGCGTGGCGGTTGGCGTAATACTGGGTATCGACCCGGCGCAGAAAGATCCTCTGACGCCATATCTGGTGAACGTTAAGCAAAGCGATCTGCAACCTGGAAAATACAACGTGATTATCGGCGAGCAGTTGGCCGGACAACTGGGGGTTAATCGCGGCGATCAGATCCGCGTGATGGTCCCTTCCGCCAGCCAGTTCACTCCGATGGGGCGGGTTCCCAGCCAGCGTCTGTTTAACGTGATCGGCACCTTTGCCGCCAGTAGTGAAGTCGATGGCTATCAGATGTTGACCAACATTGACGATGCTTCTCGCCTGATGCGCTACCCGCTGGGCAATATTACCGGCTGGCGTCTGTGGCTGAGTCAGCCTTTGCAGGTTGATACCCTTAGTCAACAAACGCTGCCGGAAGGCACTAAATGGCAGGACTGGCGCGAGCGTAAAGGCGAGCTGTTCCAGGCCGTGCGGATGGAAAAAAATATGATGGGCCTGCTGCTGAGCCTGATCATTGCCGTCGCCGCCTTCAATATCATCACCTCTCTGGGAATGATGGTGATGGAGAAACAGGGTGAAGTGGCAATTTTGCAGACCCTCGGGCTCACGCCGCGGCAAATCATGCTGGTCTTTATGGTCCAGGGGGCCAGCGCCGGGATTGTCGGTGCGCTGCTGGGGGCCGGGCTGGGCGCACTGCTCGCCAGCCAGCTGAATAATTTAATGCCGATTATCGGCGCGTTCCTTGATGGTGCCGCGCTGCCGGTAGCCATTGAGCCGCTACAGGTGATTTCTATCGCCCTGGTGGCGATGGTGCTGGCATTACTCTCTACGTTGTATCCTTCATGGCGCGCTGCCGCCACTCAACCCGCTGAGGCTTTACGTTATGAATAAGATCCTGCTGCAATGCGACAACCTGTGCAAACGCTATCAGGAAGGCACCGTGCAAACCGATGTATTGCATGATGTCAGCTTCAGCATTGAAGAGGGCGAGATGATGGCGATTGTCGGTACCTCCGGTTCCGGCAAGAGTACGCTGCTGCATCTGCTGGGTGGGCTGGATACGCCGACCTCCGGCGACGTTATTTTTTCCGGTCAATCGATGAGCCAGCTTTCTGCCGCAGCTCGTGCCGACCTGCGTAACCGCGAGCTGGGCTTTATTTATCAATTCCACCACCTGCTGCCGGATTTCACCGCCCTGGAAAACGTAGCGATGCCGCTGCTGATTGGTAAACAGAAGGCAGCGGATATCGAACGCCAGGCCAAAGAGATGCTGCGCGCAGTTGGGCTTGAGCATCGAAGTGACCACCGCCCGTCGGAGCTTTCCGGCGGCGAGCGTCAGCGAGTGGCGATTGCCCGTGCGCTGGTCAATAAACCGCGTCTGGTGCTGGCGGATGAGCCTACCGGTAACCTCGATGCACGCAACGCCGACAGCATTTTCCAGCTTCTCGGCGAGCTGAACGTGGCCCAGCGCACTGCATTTCTGGTGGTCACCCATGACCTGCAGCTGGCAAAACGCATGAACCGCCAGCTGGAGATGCGCGATGGGCACTTGACCGCTGAACTCTCCCTGATGGGGGCCGAGTAATGAGTTCTCCGTTATCGTTATTGATTGCCCTGCGTTTTAGCCGCGGGCGGCGACGCGGCGGAATGGTATCGCTGATTTCGGTTATCTCAACCATCGGTATTGCGCTGGGTGTGGCGGTGTTAATCGTCGGCTTGAGCGCGATGAACGGCTTTGAGCGCGAACTCAATAACCGCATTCTGGCGGTGGTCCCACATGGTGAAATTGAGCCAGTAAATCAGCCGTGGAACAACTGGAACGATGCGCTGACGAAGGTTGAAAAGGTCAAAGGCATCGTTGCCGCCGCGCCCTATATTAACTTCACCGGGCTGGTGGAGAGCGGCAGCAATATGCGCGCGATTCAGGTGAAGGGCGTCGACCCGCAGCAGGAGAGTCGTCTCAGCTCATTGCCAACGTTTGTGCAGAATAACGCCTGGGCCAGCTTCAAGGCCGGTGAGCAGCAGGTGATCCTCGGTAAGGGCGTTGCCGACGCGCTGCACGTTAAGCAGGGCGATTGGGTCTCGATCATGATCCCTAACTCCGATGCCGATCACCAACTGTTGCAACCCAAGCGTGTCAGGCTTCATGTCACCGGCATTTTGCAGCTCAGCGGTCAGCTCGATCATAGTTTTGCCATGATCCCAATGCAGGATGCGCAGCAGTATCTGGATATGGGCAGCAGCGTGACCGGTATCGCGCTTAAGGTGAACGATGTGTTCCATGCGAATACCCTGGTGCGCGACGCGGGCGAAGTGACCAACAGCTACGTTTATATCAAGAGCTGGATTGGCACCTACGGTTATATGTATCGCGACATTCAGATGATCCGCGCCATTATGTATCTGGCGATGGTGCTGGTGATCGGCGTGGCCTGCTTTAACATCGTCTCGACGCTGGTGATGGCGGTGAAGGATAAAAGCGGCGATATTGCGGTGCTGCGCACGCTTGGCGCAAAAGACGGCCTGATCCGCGCGATTTTCGTATGGTATGGTTTACTTGCCGGTTCGGTAGGGAGCCTGATTGGGGTGGCGATTGGCGTTATCTGCGCGTTTAAGCTGACCTCAATTATTAACGGGATTGAGGACTTGATCGGGCATAAATTCCTCTCCGGCGACATCTATTTTATTGATTTCCTGCCGTCTGAACTGCACTGGCTGGACGTCATTTACGTGCTGGTGACAGCACTGTTGCTGAGTTTGCTGGCCAGCTGGTATCCTGCCCGCCGCGCCAGCCGCATTGACCCGGCGAGGGTGCTGAGTGGCCAGTAATTTATCGTCATGATCGGCTTTGCCGATGCATCAAGAGGAATTGCTGAAATGTACTACGGATTTGACATTGGCGGCAGCAAGATAGCGCTGGGCGTATTTGATAAAGAGCGGCGATTGCAGTGGGAAAAACGCGTCGCCACGCCGAAAGAAAGCTACGAGGCTTTTTTACTGTCGGTGGAAGAACTGGTTCAGGAAGCCGATCAGCGTTTTGGCTGCAAGGGCTCTGTGGGAATTGGTATTCCGGGAATGCCGGAAACAGAGGACGGCACGCTGTATGCCGCCAACGTTCCCGCTGCCAGCGGCAGGCAACTGCGGGCGGATCTGAGCGAACGTCTGGGGCGCGACGTGCGCCTTGATAACGACGCCAACTGTTTTGCGCTTTCCGAAGCGTGGGACGACGAATTTACGCAATACCCGCTGGTGATGGGGATGATCCTTGGCACTGGCGTCGGCGGTGGTCTGGTGCTCAACGGCAAATCGATTACCGGACATCGCTATATTACCGGCGAATTCGGCCATATCCGCCTGCCTGTGGATGCGCTGGAAGTGGTGGGCCGTGATTTTCCGCTGACCCGCTGCGGTTGCGGCCAGCTTGGCTGCATCGAAAATTACCTTTCTGGCCGTGGATTTGCCTGGCTGTATGAACATTTTTATCAACAATCCTTAACCTCGCCGGAGATCGTCGCGCTCTGGCAGCAGGGCGATGCGAAAGCGCGTGAGCATGTCGAGCGCTATCTCGATCTGCTGGCGGTTTGCCTGGGCAATATTTTAACCATTGTTGACCCGGATCTGCTGGTGCTTGGCGGAGGATTGTCTAACTTTACGGCAATAACCGAAGGGCTGGCGCAGCGTCTGCCGCGACATCTGCTCCCTGTCGCCAGCGTGCCACGAATTGAGCGTGCACGTCATGGTGATGCCGGAGGAATGCGCGGTGCGGCCTTCCTTCATCTGACTCATTAATTACAGAGGTAGCTATGCAGTCGCGCCGCTTACATCGATTAAGCCGATTTCGCCGCAACAAACGCCGGTTACGTGACCGTCTGCGTCAGCGGATTTTCTTCGGTGATGATAAGGAGAACTCTGAGACGATGGAAAAACCAAGAGTCGTGGTGTTAACCGGCGCGGGCATTTCGGCGGAGTCGGGAATTAGAACTTTCCGTGCCGCTGATGGCCTGTGGGAAGAGCATCGGGTAGAAGACGTGGCGACACCGGAAGGCTTTGCCCGCGACCCGGCGCTGGTGCAGTCGTTTTACAACGACCGTCGTCGCCAGCTGCAAAGCCCGGACATCGTACCCAATGCGGCGCATCAGGCGCTGGCGCGGCTGGAAGAAGCCTTAGGCGATCATTTTCTGCTGGTTACTCAGAATATCGATAACCTGCATGAGCGTGCGGGTAATCATCGGGTGATACATATGCACGGTGAGCTGCTGAAGGTGCGCTGTTCGTGGAGTGGGCAGGTGCTGGAGTGGACCGGCGATGTGACGACGGAAGACAAATGCCACTGCTGCCAGTTCCCCGCGCCGCTGCGCCCGCACGTCGTGTGGTTTGGTGAAATGCCGCTGGATATGGATGAAATCTACCTGGCGCTAGCCGAGTGCGATATTTTTATCGCCATCGGCACCTCCGGGCACGTTTATCCGGCGGCAGGGTTTGTTCATGAAGCGCGGCTACAGGGCGCGCATACGGTGGAGCTAAACCTTGAGCCAAGCCAGGTGGGCAGTGAATTTGCTGAAAAACACTATGGCCTGGCAAGCGTAGTCGTCCCGGAATTTATCGGTAAGCTGTTGAAGGAACTTTGATGCTAATCTCAGCCGCGCTAATGCGCGGCTTTTTTATAACGCTTTCTGCATGTTAATCACTGCCCGGGCATTTGATGCGCTGGTAGCCAGCACGTCAATTACACCGGTGCGCAGCGCGCCGAGAATCGCCGTTGATTTAGTGCTTTCCGAAGCAATAGCAATCACGCAGGGGATGGTGCGCAGTTGTTCAAGGCTCAGGCCAATAACCCGATCATTCATCACCGTATCAACCGGCGTGCCCTGAATATTGAAAAAGCTATAGCCCGCGAGATCGCCCACCACGCCTTGTTCCTGACGAGCGGTGGCTATCTCCTGCGGTGAGAACCAGCCCAGCTGCACCATAAAGCTGTTTTCGTTCATATCGCCGAGGCCAATAATGGCAACGTCCGCCTTGCTGGCCTGTTCGAGCGTAGCTTTAATCAACCGGTTTTGCATAAATGCTGAACGCAGCTCCGGGGTTTCGACGTAGGCTGGCGCGTACAGCGTTTCGCTAAAGCCGTTAAATTTGCGTGCCAGGTTTCGACTGATGTGATCGGCATCGATCAGCTGGTTATCGCGCTTGGTTCCGCCGATACCGCAAATAAAACGACAGTTGCGTTCCGGGAAAATCCCCACGTGGTTAGCGACGGCGGCGACATTGCGTCCCTGGCCAACGGTCACGGTCATATCATTTTTGAGGATCCCGGCCAGATAGTTGCTGACCAGCGCCGCCACCTGCTGGCGCTGTTCATCCTCGTCGTGATGGTCTAAGGCGATAAGCGCGCGTTTGATTCCGAAATGGGAAATAAACTGCTGCTCTATCTGCGAGCTGAAGACCGGATGATATTTCACGCTGATCTCGACAATCCCTTCGTGACGGGCTTTCTTCAGCAAACGACCGACCTTAATGCGCGAGATACCAAAGCGCTTTGCAATCTCTTCCTGGGTTTGTTCCTGATCGTAATAAGCCACGGCAATTTCTGTCAGCAGCGCATAATCTGAGTCTTGTTCAGTCATAGTTATCGCCTGGTGTTTCCATCTTTAATGTCTCCCTAATACTACTGCGCCTGAAGAATAAATTCCTCTGTAACGCGTTGAACAATGTCGCAATAGCCGTTGGCATCCCATGCCGAACGACCAATAAACAGCCCATTGATATCATCCTGAAGGAGTAGTTCTACGGCATTTTGCCGATTGACGCTACCGCCGTACAGCAGGGGAATGCGCTGCCCGGTCTCTGTGCCGAAGGTTTCACACAATGCCTGGCGCAGTGCGCGGTGGATCTCTGCGGCCTGTTCCGGCGTCGCTGGGGTGCCGTGTTCGCCGATGGCCCATACCGGCTCGTAGGCGACCAGAGTTTGTAAAACCTGTTCTTCGCTCAAATCATACAGGGCGATTTTCATCTGTCGTACCACGGTTTCTCGCGATACCTGCCAGCGCTTCTCGTCGGCGCTGTCGCCAATGCAGATAAGCGGCCGCAAACCGTGGCGCAGGGCGCTATGCACCTTTTGGTTGATGGCGGCATCGGTTTCATTAAATGCGCCCCGGCGTTCAGAATGGCCAAGTTCGACCAGGGTCGCGCCGGTTTCAGCCAGCATGGCGGCGGAGATCTCACCGGTCCAGGCGCCGTTTTCCGCTTCATGCATATTCTGTGCCCCGGTCAGACAGGGGATTTGGTGCTGCTGGAGATACTGGCTAACCGGATGAATTGCGGTAAAGGGGGGGATAACAAACGGTTGAATTTTCGGGTGTAAAAACCCCGGCAGCCGCCCTGTCAGCGTTTCACACCAGGCCATGGCTTGAGACAACGGCTTGTTCATTTTCCAGCTGGTTCCTAACCAGATTTGTTCCATTTTTGTTCTCCATAATAGATAAATCAATAGCTTGTAGTGAAAGTGGGTTCGCGTGTTAGTGAGATTGAACTTTTTATCACTATATGAACATATGTTAGATCACATTTTTTTATAAAATAAATCTATGGATTTTTTTATGTGATCTAAATCACTAATAACCTCTCAATCATCAGGTAATGTTCTGACCATATGATTCACCAATGAACATATGAACAAAAACTGATTTCCACTACGAGAGGTCCACGATGTCACAAGAGAAAAAACCTGTTGTCGCACTTACCATTGGCGATCCTGCTGGGATTGGCCCAGAGATTTCAGTCGCGACGATGATGGAAAAAAGCGTCTACGACGAGTGCAAACCTTTTTTAATTGGTTCAGTCCCTATTATCGCCAGAGCGATGAAGATCATGGGATGTGATTTCCCGATCAACAAAATTACCCATCCGCAGGAAGCTCGCTTTAGCTGGGGTACGCTGGATGTTCTGGAAACCGGTGATTACGACTGCGAGAGCATTGAATGGGGGAAAGTGCAGAAGCTGGCGGGGCAAATGTCGCTGGACTATGTCCTTAAATCTATCGAGCTGGGCAAAGCGGGCCTGATCGATGTGGTCTCTACCGCGCCCATTCATAAAGAAGCCATCAAGCTGGCGGGATGCAAATTACCGGGCCATACCGAAATCTATCAGGTTGAAACCAATTCGGATTACGGCCTGACGATGTTCCACGTCCACAATCTGCGCGTGTTTTTCGTCAGCCGCCATATGGCGCTGAAAGATGCCTGCGATTACGCTAATAAAGAGCGCGTGCTGGCTTGCGTACAGCAAATCCACCATGAGTTCACTGCGCTGAATATCCAGAACCCGCGCATTGCGGTGGCCGCGCTGAATCCGCACGGTTCAGATAACGGTCTGTTTGGTCATGAAGAAGCCGATAACCTGATCCCGGCGGTTAAAGCAGCGCAGGAAATGGGCATTAACGCCATCGGTCCGGTACCGGCAGATTCCGTGTTCCATCTGGGCAAGCTGGGCCGCTATGACGCCATCCTCTCTCTTTATCACGATCAGGGGCATATCGCCTGTAAAACCCTCGATTTTGAGCGTTCCGTAACCATCACGTTCGGTTTGCCGTTTATGCGTAGCTCCGTCGATCACGGGACGGCGTTTGATATTGCAGGCACGGGTAAAGCGGGCACCGTCAGCATGCTGGAATCCACCATGGCTGCGGCGCGCTACTGGAAAATGAAAAACCACTAATCGCTGACGTTCATGCGAAGCAAAAGGGCAGAGAAATGGAAAAACATCTGTTGATTAGCAAGGGCAGTAAGGGCTGGGGTGGGCCGCTGACCATTAATATTAGCCAGGCGAAAAAGATTGCTTATATTACCGGGGGGATTTGTCCCCCGGTCGTTGAACGCCTGAGCGAGCTCACTGGCTGGCCGTCCGTTGATGTCTTTAAAAACGGCGAGCCGCCGGAAGAGGAAATTGGTCTGATGGTTATCGACTGCGGCGGCACGCTGCGCTGCGGTCTCTATCCCAAACGCGGTATTCCGACGATTAACCTGCATCCAACCGGCAAAAGCGGCCCGCTGGCGGAGTTTATTCACGAAGGAATATATGTTTCTGGCGTCACGCCAGCCTGTATCGAAATGGTCTGGCCGCAAGGAGAAGGCGGTAAGTTGGGGATCGTTGCCGACGACCTGACCGGTGCGACCACCGTTGGGGTACTGCTGGCGCGCAGCGGCTTGAAAACCGCCGCCTTTTTCGATACCGAATCTTTCGCCCGCAACGAAGTAGAGTATCCGGCGATGGTGGTCAGTAGCGACAGCCGTCCACTGCCGAAAGCGGAAGCTCAGCATCAGGTTAGCGCCGCGGTGAAGCTGCTGCAGGCGCGCGGGGCGCACTACTTTACCAAACGTATCGATACGACGCTGCGCGGCGGTATTGGCTTTGAAATCGACGCCATGCTGGAACAGCTGCCGCTGGAAACGGTTGCTGTAGTGGTCCCCGCGATGCCGCAGTCGCGCCGTATTCTGGTTGGCGGCTACTCGGTGATTGACTCCGTTGCGCTCTCGCGTACCGATGTGGCTCGCGATGTACGTACTCCGGTGACCGAGTCGTGGGTTCCGGGGCTGTTGGCGGCGCAGACTCATCATCAGGTCGGGCATATCGCGCTGGCTTCGGTGATGAAAGGCGAGGGGCAGATTCAGCAGGATCTCCAGGAACAGCAGCAGCGCGGTGTGCGGGTTATCGTGGTCGATGCGATTACGGTTGAGGATGTCGACGCGATTGCCGGGGCGGTGGTTTCGCTGAACTGGAACGTACTGGCGGTCGATCCGGGTCCATTTACCGAGCGGCTGGCGGTGCGTCGTGGCCTGATGCGGGAAGCGCGCAACAGCGCGTCAACGACCGCGGTAGCGGAAAACCCGCGCGGCTCGATCCTGGTCGTCGCCGGGAGCGCAACGCCGGTGACCAAAAGGCAGCTCCAGCATCTGATCGCCAATGATGAAAGGGTTTGCCATATCCCAGTTGATGCAGAGCTGCTGGTCGACAAGAAAAACGCCGCTGAGATCGAAGTTAATCGCGTGGTTCAGCATGCGCGGCAGTGCGTACCGGCACAGCAGAACGCGCTGTTTGTTTTTGAATCTGCGTTAACCGGACGGTTATTGAATCTTCAGGAAGAAGAGCAGCGATTTGGCCTGGCACACGGTCAGGCTGCAGAAAATATTAATCAGGGATTGGGCAATATCGTACGTGAAGTCCTTAACTGCGCATCGGGTGAAATTAAAGGTCTGTATATGACCGGCGGTGACACTATGGTGAATGTGCTGAAAGAACTCGGTGCTACCGGTATTGAAATGATTGACTATGTGATACCGCAAACCGATATGGTGCGTATTATCGGCGGCGATTATGCCGGGTTGATTTGCGTCGGCAAAGGCGGATTAACCGGACCGGAAGATATTATTAGTACTATCGTTGACAGAATTTATAAAGAAGCACAGCAATAACCCTGAAGTCATATAACTAAAAACGGCGTAATGGTCGTCCGGGTAGTATTGCGTCGTTATCTCTGTTAAATCATAATTTATGAGTTACCCTATGAACATAAATATACTTGAAAAAATGAATAAGGTGCCAGGCGGTTTAATTATTATCCCGTTGCTCGCGGCGATTCTTATTAATACCTTTGCCCCTGAAGTTCTGGGCATCGGCGGCCCGACGACTGCATTATTTAAAGTCGGTTCCAGTGCGATGATGGGGATTTTCCTGCTGATTTGCGGCACCTCGATTAATATTCGCCAGGCGGGTTTGCCGCTCTATAAAGGCGCGGTGCTATTGTTCCTTAAATGCCTTGCCGGTGCGCTGGCCGTGTGGGCCGCAGGGGCGATGTTTGGTCCTAATGGGTTTCTGGGTATTTCGACGCTGGCGCTGATTGCCTGCTTGACCAGCTCTAACAGCTCGTTGTATATCGCGCTGTGCAGTAACTACGGCGATGCCAGCGATGCCGGGGCGATCTCGGTCTTCTGCGTCAAAGATGGTCCGTTCGTGACCATGATGGTACTGGGCGTCAGCGGGTTGGCTAATATCCCGTTCGCCGCGCTGCTGTCGATGCTGATCCCTCTGCTGATTGGCATGTTGTGGGGTAACCTCGACGAGCGCTTCAAGCAGCTGTGCGCCGCCGCTCAACCGCTGATCATCATTATTATGTCGTTTGCTATCGGCGCAAACTCCAGTATCAATACGGTCTTTACCGCCGGTTTGTCCGGGATCTTACTGGGTATTATCTCTGCGATAACCGGCATTGTGTTCTACTTTATCTACAACCTGTTCCTGAAGAAGAAAACGGCGCTGGGTGCTGCGTTGGGGACGACTGCCGCCAGTTCGGCGCTGACGCCAGCAATGGTGGCTCAGGCTGACCCTTCTTTGGCGATGTACGTTGATGCCGCCACTGCGCAGCTGGCGACGGCGAGCATTATCACCATGATCACCGCACCGATACTGGTGGCCTGGTTCGATAAACGTCTGAAAAAGCGCGCCCCTGCCGTTGAACCGGTAAAAAAAGAAGAGAATGAAGAAAAGGTGGCATTATCTTCTCATGCCGCAAAAGGAAACAAATAATATGACCGTGCCGTTGTATTCATTACTTATCACGGCTGTTGGGGAATACGTCGAAAACTACCTACAGGAGCAGAAACTGATTTTATTCTCAGATTCCGTTCCCGACGATATTGCGATGTATTGCGCCGTACACCAGGGCAGTGAGCTGACGGCTGAATTATCACCCGGGCAGATAATGAAAATAAATGAGACTATTTATCGGGTGACTGCGGTGGGCAGTGTTGCAACGGCAAATTTAAAACAGCTTGGTCATATTACATTAAATTTTGATGGGGCGGTAAGCGCTGAATTACCAGGGACGGTACATCTTTGTGGCGAATCACCACAATATATCCAAACTGGCGACCGAATTTCTTTCTACCAGAATCTGAATTAAAACTGAATTAAGACGTACTGTTAAATTAAGGAAACTACCATGAAAACAATCGCTATTGGTGCGGATGATGCCGCCTATGCTTTCCGCGACGCTATCGTCGCTTATCTGAATGGGCAGGGAATTAACGTCGCGGATTACAGCAGCGATAAACGCCAGGGCAGTACGGTCTATCCGGATGTTGCCCATGCGGTGGCGATGTCGATTAAGCAGGGCGAGCACGATCGCGGCATTTTAATTTGCGGCACAGGTATAGGGATGAGCATTGTGGCGAATAAAGTGCCGGGCGTTCGTGCGGCCCAGTGTCACGATACCTTCTCTGCCGAACGGGCGCGCAAAAGTAATAATGCGCAGATTATTACCCTCGGGGCTCGCGTAATTGGCCCGGAACTGGGTAAGAAAATTATTCAGGCATGGCTTGAATCCGAATATGAAGGCGGCGGCTCTGCATCGAAAGTAGAGCGTATCGATTATTACGAACACCAGCACGCCAGAGATTAATATCCGCAGTCGTAATATAAGGAACAGACTATGAGCCAGTTAGACGAGCTGAAAAAATACACCACGGTTGTTGCCGATACCGGCGATATTGAATCGATTAAAAAGTTTGCCCCGCAGGATGCGACCACCAACCCTTCTCTGGTGCTCAAGGCCGCCCAGCTGCCGCAGTATCAGGCGCTGATTGCTGACGCTATCGGCAAAGCCCGTCAGCAGGGCGGCAGCGCACAAACGCAGCTGATTAACGCCTGCGATCAGGTGGCGGTGGATATCGGTAGCGAAGTGCTGCGCCACGTACCTGGGCGTATCTCGACAGAAGTCGATGCCCGATTTGCCTGGGATCGCGGGATGTGCGTGTCGAAAGCGCGCAAGCTCATCCAGATGTACGAAAAGAACGGCATTGGGCCGGATCGTATCCTTATCAAACTTGCCGCCACCTGGGAGGGCATTCGTGCCGCCGAAGAGCTGGAGCAGAGCGGCATCAACTGCAACCTGACCCTGCTGTTCTCTTTTGCTCAAGCGAGGGCCTGCGCCGAAGCGGGCGTCTTTTTAATCTCGCCGTTTGTCGGGCGTATTTACGACTGGTATCAGAAAAATCAGCCGCAGGCGGAGTATCAGGTGGACCGCGATCCGGGCGTGGTTTCCGTGCGCCAGATTTACCAGTACTACAAATCCCACGGCTACGACACCGTGGTGATGGGGGCCAGCTTCCGCCGCATTGAGCAGATCCAGGCGCTGGCGGGCTGTGACCGTCTGACCATCTCCCCGGCGCTGCTTGATGAGCTGGCCGCCAGCGAAGGTGCGCTGACCCGTCAACTGGTGCCTGGTAACGTGACGGAAACCCGTCCCAGCCCGATGACCCAGGCGGAGTTCCTCTGGCAGCACCACCAGGATCCGATGGCGGTGGAAAAACTGGCTGAGGGGATCCGGCTGTTCGCCGTCGATCAGGTCAAACTGGAAAACCAGATTCAGCAGATGCTGTAAGGCGTGGGGAATATCCTGATGAACACAACGAATAATACCCGCCGCCTGTGCGCCAACGCGCTGCGTGCCCTGAGTATGGATGCGGTACAGAAAGCCAACTCCGGCCACCCCGGCGCGCCGATGGGGATGGCGGATATTGCGGAGGTCCTGTGGCGGGACTTCCTGCGGCACAACCCGAACAACCCGGCATGGGCCGATCGCGACCGCTTCGTGCTTTCCAACGGTCACGGCTCGATGCTGATTTACAGCCTGCTGCATCTGACGGGCTACGATGTATCACTGAACGATTTGCAGAGCTTCCGCCAGCTGCATTCCAAAACGCCGGGCCATCCGGAAGTGGGTTACACCCCGGGTGTCGAAACCACTACCGGTCCGCTGGGGCAGGGTATTGCCAATGCGGTGGGTATGGCGATTGCGGAGAAAACGCTGGCGGCGCAGTTTAACCGTCCGGGCCACGACATTGTTGACCACTTCACTTACGCCTTCATGGGCGACGGCTGCATGATGGAAGGTATCTCCCACGAGGTATGCTCCCTGGCCGGTACCCTGAAACTGGGCAAACTGGTGGCGTTCTATGACGACAACGGCATCTCCATCGACGGTCACGTTGAAGGCTGGTTCACTGACGACACGGCAAAACGCTTTGAAGCCTACGGCTGGCACGTGGTGCGCGGCGTGGACGGTCACGATGCTGACTCGATTAAACGCGCAGTGGAAGAAGCACGTGCTGTTACCGACAAACCGTCTCTGCTGATGTGCAAAACCATCATCGGTTTCGGTTCTCCGAACAAACAGGACACCCACGACTCCCACGGCGCACCGCTGGGCGACGCGGAAATCGCGCTGACCCGCGAAGCACTCGGCTGGAAACACCCGGCCTTTGAAATCCCGTCTGATATCTATGCTCAGTGGGATGCGAAAGAAGCCGGTCAGGCGAAAGAAGCCTCCTGGAACGAGAAGTTCGCGGCTTATGCGAAAGCCTTCCCGCAGGAAGCGGCAGAATTCACCCGTCGTATGAAAGGCGATATGCCGTCTGACTTCGATGCGAAAGCGAATGAGTTCATCGCTAAGCTGCAGGCGAATCCGGCGAAAATCGCCAGCCGTAAAGCATCCCAGAATGCGATCGAAGCTTTCGGTCCGTTGCTTCCTGAATTCCTCGGCGGCTCCGCTGACCTGGCACCGTCTAACCTGACCATCTGGTCCGGCTCTAAAGCCATCAACGAAGACACTGCAGGCAACTACATCCACTACGGCGTGCGTGAATTCGGTATGACCGCGATTGCCAACGGTATCTCGCTGCACGGCGGTTTCCTGCCGTACACCTCCACCTTCCTGATGTTCGTGGAATACGCCCGTAACGCGGTGCGTATGGCGGCTCTCATGAAGCAGCGTCAGGTGATGGTGTATACCCACGACTCCATCGGTCTGGGCGAAGATGGCCCGACTCACCAGCCGGTTGAGCAGGTGGCTTCCCTGCGCGTCACGCCAAACATGTCCACATGGCGTCCGTGTGACCAGGTTGAATCCGCTATCGCGTGGAAATACGGCGTTGAGCGTCAGGACGGCCCGACCGCGCTGATCCTTTCCCGTCAGAACCTGGCGCAGCAGGAACGTACCGAAGAGCAGCTGGCGAACGTCGCCCGCGGTGGTTATGTGCTGAAAGATTGCGCTGGCCAGCCAGAGCTTATTTTCATCGCCACCGGTTCAGAAGTGGAGCTGGCGGTAGCCGCTTACGAAAAACTGACTGCCGAAGGCGTGAAGGCGCGGGTGGTTTCCATGCCGTCCACCGACGCATTCGACAAGCAGGATGCCGCTTACCGTGAAGCCGTGCTGCCGAAAGCGGTCTCTGCTCGCGTAGCAGTTGAAGCGGGCATCGCTGACTACTGGTTCAAATACGTGGGCCTGAACGGCGCTATCGTCGGCATGACTACCTTCGGCGAATCTGCTCCGGCTGAGCTGCTGTTTGAAGAGTTTGGCTTCACCGTGGATAACGTTGTCGCCAAAGCGAAAGCGCTGCTGTAGTCCTTTCACCCCACCCGGGTACGGCGCGGTAAGGCCGCGCCTTGCCTGGGCTACAGGGCCGGTGCGGTCTGGTAGCCCGGACAGGTGCGCAGCACCGCTCCCGGGAATTTTCAACACTGTTTTTGATTTACAAAAAAATAACATTGTGACTAACGAGGCATTATCAAATATTCATTTGTGGCATGTTCCTTAACTCAAGTAACAGAGAAGGAATATAACCATGGCCACTGAGTATGTTGACTACCTTATTCTCGGCGACGAACATCACGGTGAAATCTACAGTGATATTAAAACCCACTCTCTCCAGGTCCGTTCGAAATACTCAACGCCGGTTCAGCGTTACGCCGCCAATGCAGATTCCGCCTCCGTGCAGCCCAAAATGGTGAACTACAACGTACATGAATACCCAGCGCAAGATGGCCGATTTTATCTGGTGGCGACCAACTACCCGCTGGCGGATTTTGACGTTGAGGAAGCATTGGTTAAATCGAGAATTCATCCGCTAAGAGCGTAACCATTCACTATAGCCACCGCTGGCTGAAATCGGGCCAGCGGGGTAAATTCAGTGCCGCTTGCGCGTCCATAGCCAGGTGGCCAGAAAGGTACAGAAGCCGATAAGCACCGCCCATAGCGGAGCAATTTTGTGCAGTGAGAGCACGCCGTGACTTAAGAACAGGCACAGGGCCTGATAAAAGAGGTTGGCTATCGTCATGGCCAGCGTGAACTTCAGCGCATAGCGCCAGCGGGTGGTGAAGCGGAAACACCATGTGAAGGCCATAAACGCCAGCACCCAGAAGAGAAAACCGAGCGGATGGCCGGGCAAATCGTTCTTGTAGGGCGCATCCGACGAAGCATACCAGGTGAGCGGCGGCGTGGGCTGCTGTAATAGCGCCGCCTGTAGTACGTCCAGCGCGGTATTGAGCCCCTGGAACCACAGACCATTCTGCCAGTAGGCGAGGGTGTGATTCTCAATGATTAAGGCCGCGTGACTGGCTTGCAGACGAGGCAGCGCCTTCGGGTCCGCAATCAGCTCAACCTGGCGGCTATCGGTGGTGATAATCAGCAGCAGGAAGCCCTGATTTTCATCAGCCAGTCGTTTTGCCGATTGCAGTAGTTGTGTTTTTTTCGCCTGCAAAAGGGTCTCTTGCGTGGTTAACAGAATAAACGGCGCGATCCCTGTTTGCTTTTTGAAACGCTCAGCGCGCTGGATAATGTCGCTCTTACTGGAAACCGTATTGGTGGTATCAGTAAGATATCCTTCAATATCGGGCGTTGAAACTGCGCTGGCGGAATAAGCGAGTGAAAGACAGAACAGGCCACAGAACAGGATAATGAATTTTCTCACTGGACTATCCTCCGTTTCTTTTTAGAGGAAGGGTGAATAAGCAGGCTGGCGGCGGTAAAAATGATGCCAATAAGACCTAAAAAACCCCATTTAAAAAAATTCATCCATGGGCTATGGATCCTGGCCTGATGCGGTTGTCCGGGAGGATAAATAACATCGACGGTTTCTCCCTCGCTGTTTTCATAAAGGGAATTACCGCTCTTTGATTTAAAAATGAGCGTGTAATCCGGCGTCGGGCGGAAGGCGACAACGGGACGCCAGGTGGCTTTGTTGCGTTTTGTCCCTTTGGCGTTGGGGTTGCTTCTGCGCAATTCGGTATCAACGATAATACCGGTGGTATGGATAACGTTGCTGTTGGCGCGATATTGATAATAAAAATAGCGGCGGAGATGAGCATCGTCACGATGCCAATGCTGAGGAAGATATAATAAAGAACTTTGCCGTCTTGTTTCATGTGTACTTATCCTTGTAACACATTAATACCCATCATACTTCAAGCTGCATCTTTGTTGGCTGCATGCACTTACCCCGGTCACGTACTGTTTGTACGCTCCCGGGGATGCGTTTAGTTGCCGCCGTGATGCCACTCGAATTATTTTGGGTATTAAACTTAACCGAAGCCCGGCAGGCTGGTGCGATTAACGACCCGCTTTCAGCTTCTGATAATACTCTTCATACAAGGTGCTGGCGCTACCGACGTCGTTCTGCCATTCGCCTTTTTGAATCGTATCGGCGTCCGGGTAGAGCGATTTATCGTTAGCGACTTCCGGGCTTAGCATCTTACGCGCGGCGAGGTTTGGCGTCGGGTAGCCGATAGTTTCCGCCACCTGTTTGGCGACTTCCGGGCGCAGCAGGAAATTGATCAGCTTCAGCGCGCCGTCGACGTTTTTGGCGTTTGCCGGGATCGACAGGCTATCCATCCAGAAGATGCCGCCTTCTTTCGGCCACACGACTTCCAGCGGCGTACCGGCCTGGCGCGCCACCCATGCAGAGCCGTTCCACACCATGCCGAGGTTCACTTCGCCTTCCATATACGGGTTCGCCGGGTTATCCGAGTTGAACGCCGCCACGTTAGGCATCAGCTTTTTCAGCTCGTTATACGCCGCTTCAATCTCTTTCGGATCGGTGGTATTGCCGGAGTAGCCCAGTTTACGCAACGCGACCTGGAACACTTCGCGCGCGTCGTCGGTTAGCAGCAGGCTACTTTTATATTCCGGTTTCCACAGGTCCGCCCAACTGGTGACGGTTTTCGGATCGATCTCGTCGCTATTGATGCCAATCGCCGTCGCGCCCCAGATGTAGGGGATCGAGTAGTCGTTATTTGGATCGAACGGTTTGTTCAGCATTTCAGGATCGAGATTGCCGAAGTTGGTCAGCTTGCTTTTGTCGATCTTCTGCAGCATGCCCTCTTTGCGCATTTTATCGACGAAATAGGTGGACGGCACCACCAGGTCATAAGCGCCATCTTTGTAGGTTTTGAGCTTGGCGTACATGGTTTCATTCGACTCGTAGGTCGAATAGATAACCTTGATGCCGGTCTCTTTGGTGAACTGTTCCAGCAGGCCCGGCGGTACGTACTCGGTCCAGTTGTAGAAATAGAGCGTTTTGCTATCGTCCGCGTGCGCGGCGCTCATTCCGACTGCCAGAGCGCCCGCAGCGAGCAGGTGGCGTGACCATTTTTTCATTTTAACGTCCCCTGAGTTTTATCACGTGCAATTAACTGGCTGGCAATCACCATTGCCAGCGACAGAACCAACAAAATGGTCGCCAGCGCATTGACCTCTGGCGATACCCCAACTTTGACCATCGAATAAATTTTCAGCGGCAGGATTTCATAACCTGGACCGGTAACGAACGAAGAGACTACCACGTCATCCATTGACAGGGTGAAGCTCAACAGCCAGCCTGCAGCCACCGCGGGCAGCGCCAGCGGCAAAATAATCTTGCGCAGAATGGTTATCTCACTGGCGCCGAGATCTTTCGCTGCTTCCAGCATCCGCACGTCGAAGCCCTTCAGGCGCGAGAATACTGTGACGACCACAAAGGGCAGGCAGAAAGTGATATGCGAAAACAGCAGCGACCAGAAGCCGAGTTGAATACCGATCAGCATAAACAGCACCAGCAGCGAAATTGCCATCACGATATCCGGCGACATCATCACCACAAACAGCATCCCGCTGACGAACGGCTTGCCGCGAAAGCGATAGCGGTACAGCGCCACGGCGGTCAGCGAGCCGATAAGCGTAGCGAAAGTTGCTGACAGCACCGCCATGGTCAGCGAGTGCTGCGCTGCCTGCAGCAGGCTGTCGTTGTTCATCAACAGGCTATACCACTTGGTAGTGAAGCCTTGCCAGTTGATGCCGAAGCGTGAACTGTTAAACGAGTTAACGATCAGAATAATAATGGGGATATAGAGGTACGCGTAAATGGCGGTCATAAAGCCGCCGCGCAGCAGTCGACCGATCATTCCAGCTCCACCTTTTTATTCAGTAAACGTGCCGCGCGCCAGTAAATCAGCAGCATCAGGCCCATCACCAACGTGAGCGTAATGCTGGTCGCCGCGCCGAAAGGCCAGTCGCGAATGTTGAGGAACTGGCTCTTAATCACGTTACCGATCAGCAGGTTCTTCGCGCCGCCCATCAGGTCAGAAACGTAGAACAGCCCCATCGCCGGGAGCATCACCAACAAGCAGCCAGCAATAATGCCCGGCATGGTCAGCGGAATAATGATGCGGATAAAGGTTTGCAGCTTGTTGGCACCCAGATCTTTCGCTGCTTCCAGCAGCGGGCGGTCGAGCTTCTCGATGCTGGAGTAGAGCGGCATTACCATAAACGGCAGCAGAATATAGACCAGGCCGATAATCACCGCCGAGGGGGTGTACATGATGCGCAGTGGCGTATCGATAACCCCTGACCACAGTAGAAACTCGTTGAGATAACCTTTAGTACTGAGAAAAATCTTCAGTCCGTAGATACGAATCAGTGAATTGGTCCAGAAGGGCACGATCAGCAGAAACAGTAGCAGCGGACGCACTTTCTCGGGCAATCTCGCCAGAAACCAGGCAAAGGGATAGCCGAGCGCCAGGCAGGCCAGCGTCGCCAGCAGCGCCATATTCAGAGAGTGCAGAAGCACATCGTAGTAGAGCGGGTCGAGCAGGCGCGCGTAGTTATCCAGCGTAAAGACCAGCTTGACGAAATTGATATCGTCGCGGGTCAGGAAGCTGGTGCCAATAATCATCAGGTTGGGCAGAAAGACAAACAGCACAAGCCAGCCCACGATGGTGGCAATCACCACATTTTGGAATCTACTTGTGTTCTTCATCAGCCAGCACAACCTCCCAGCTTTCTACCCAGTTAATGGCCATTTTCTGGTCGAGAGAGTGGTCAAAGTCAGGATCGTCTTCATTAAAGAATTCGCTGACCATTACCATCTTGCCGTTTTCCAGCTCAACCACCGACTCCAGCGTCATGCCTTTATAGTTACGTTCACGGATATAGCCTATCAGGCCATCTGCCTCGTTACTGTGGTGAATCTCATCGACGCGCAGATCTTCCGGGCGCAGTAACACGTTGAGCTTCTGGCCTTTTTCGACGGCAAAGTTGACGTAGATATTGCATTCACGGCCTTCAACGTTCGCACGCACTCGCTGCTCGTCGATACGTTCGATAACCGTGGCATTGAAGAGGTTGATTTCGCCGATAAAGCTGGCGACAAACAGGTTTTTCGGCTCTTCGTAGATTTCACGCGGCGTGCCGTCCTGCTCGATTTTTCCGTCGCGCATCACCACGATGCGATCGGACATGGTTAACGCTTCTTCCTGATCGTGAGTGACGAACACGAAAGTAATACCGAGCTTACGCTGGAGGGCTTTCAGCTCGTTCTGCATCTGCTTGCGCAGTTTGTAGTCCAGCGCAGAGAGGGATTCATCAAGCAGCAGCAGACGCGGTTTATTAACCACAGCTCGGGCAATCGCTACGCGCTGCTGTTGCCCACCGGAAAGCTGATGCGGTTTACGCTGGGCAAACTCTTCGAGCTGCACCATGCGCAAAGCGTCATGGACGCGGGGGGCAATTTCCGCCGCCGGGGTTTTTTGCATGCGCAGGCCAAAGGCAACGTTCTCAAATACCGTCATGTGCGGAAAGAGCGCATAGCTTTGAAAAACGGTGTTAACGTGACGGTTTTCCGCCGGGATATGGGTGATGTCGTGATCTTCGAGATGGATATGGCCACTATCGACGTTTTCCAGTCCGGCGATAAGACGAAGAACGGTTGTTTTACCGCAGCCAGAGGGGCCAAGCAGGGTGAGAAACTCACCGTTGTTGATGGTCAGATTGAGGTCGGATATTACCGTTTTACCATCAAAGCTTTTGCGAATTCCCGCCAGTTGAACCAGCGGCGAACGCGAACGCGGTTGTATATTCAATTTTTGACTCTGTCCCATGTAGACGCAGCGGAAAGCTTACCGATGCGGGGTTTGTGGTTAACCACCTTTGGGTTTGCACATGAAATAATAAGGGCAAGCATTCTACGGCAAACGATTGTAATCGCCAATGATTGATGCGCCACGATGAACTACCTTTACAACATTATCGTTCGAAATGTATTAAATTCTCATTTGCCGGGCTAAAAATGACCTGACGCAATATTTGTCTTTTCCGGCTTATCAATAATGTTGTCACAAAAGAAGAGGGTGGCTACATGGATAAATTGCTTGAGCGTTTTTTGCAGTACGTTTCTTTGGACACGCAATCGAAGTCTGGCGTGCGTCAGGTTCCGAGCACCGAAGGGCAGTGGAAGCTGTTACGCCTGCTCCAGGCGCAGCTGGAAGAAATGGGACTCGTCAATGTGACGCTAAGTGAGAAAGGGACAGTCATGGGCACCCTGCCGGCTAACGTCGCGGGCGATATTCCGGCCATTGGCTTTATTTCACACGTTGATACGTCGCCAGACTTCAGCGGCAAGAACGTCAATCCGCAGATTGTTGAAAACTACCGCGGCGGCGATATTGCTCTTGGTATTGGTGACGAAGTGCTTTCTCCGGTGATGTTTCCGGTGCTGCACCAACTGCTTGGACAGACATTAATTACCACTGATGGTAAAACCCTGCTCGGCGCTGATGATAAAGCGGGTATTGCCGAGATTATGACCGCGCTGGCAACGCTAAAGGCGAAGAACATTCCCCACGGCGATATTCGCGTGGCCTTTACCCCGGATGAAGAGGTCGGCAAAGGGGCGAAGTATTTTGACGTCACCGCGTTTGACGCCCGCTGGGCCTATACCGTCGATGGCGGCGGCGTGGGTGAGCTGGAGTTTGAAAACTTTAACGCCGCGTCGGTGACGATTAAGATCGTCGGCAATAACGTGCATCCCGGCACCGCGAAGGGTGTGATGGTTAATGCGCTGTCGCTGGCGGCACGAATTCATGCCGAAGTGCCCGCCGATGAAGCACCGGAAACCACTGAAGGCTACGAGGGCTTCTACCATCTGGCCAATATCAAAGGTACTGTCGACCGTGCGGATATGCACTATATCATCCGCGATTTTGACCGTAAGCAGTTTGAAGCCCGCAAACGCAAAATGATGGAGATCGCCAAGAAGGTTGGCAAAGGGCTGCACCCGGATTGCTATATTGAGCTGATCATTGAGGACAGCTATTACAATATGCATGAGAAGGTGATGGCGCACCCGCACGTGGTCGAGATTGCTCGTCAGGCGATGGTGGATTGCCATATTGAGCCGGAAATGAAGCCGATTCGTGGCGGCACCGACGGCGCGCAGCTCTCTTTTATGGGCTTACCGTGCCCGAACCTGTTTACCGGTGGTTATAACTACCACGGCAAGCATGAGTTCGTGACCCTCGAAGGCATGGAAAAAGCGGTGCAGGTGATTGTGCGTATCGCCGAGCTGACGGCAAAACGCTAAACCCAGAGCCCGGTCCTGTAGCTCCTGTAGGCCCGGTAAGGCGCTAGCCGCCACCGGGCAAAAACAGTCCATATAAGCTGAAGAGGAGGGAACCTCTGATGTCAAATTATCGCCGTAGTTATATCCCCGGCGGCACCTGGTTCTTCACGGTAAATCTGCAAAACCGCCAAAGCAATCTCCTGACCCGGCACATTGAAAAACTGCGTGCCACCACCGCGCTTATCAAACGCAAAAAGCCCTTTCTGATTAATGCATGGGTTATTTTACCTGAGCATATGCACTGTATCTGGACGTTGCCGGATGGCGACACCGATTATTCGGGACGCTGGCGGGATATCAAAAAAATCTTCACCCGTGAGTTAGAGATGCGGCGAGTCTGGCAGCCGCGTTTTTGGGAGCATGCGATTCGCAACGAAGAAGATTACCAGCGGCATATAGATTACGTTTATATCAACCCGGTGAAGCATGGTTATGTGAAGAGAGTCATTGATTGGCCGTATTCAACTTTTCATCGCGATGTTCTCACGGGGTTGTATTCGTCTGATTGGGCGGGGGAAGTTGCCGATTTTGACGCCGGAGAGCGCAGATAGAACGCCGGGTGGCGGCTCACGCCTTACCCGGCCTACCGGTCAGCGTTCGGTACGCAAACCCAGAGCCCGGTCCTGTAGGCCCGGTAAGGCGCTAGCCGCCACCGGGCAAACAAACGGTTCGGTACGCAAACCCGGAGCCCGGCCCTGTAGGCCCGGTAAGGCGTTAGCCGCCACCGGGCAAAACAAACGGGTCGGTACGCAAATCCGGAGCCTGGTCCGTGGCCCGGTAAGGCGTTAGCCGCCACCGGGCAAAACAAACGGGTCGGTACGCAAATCCGGAGCCTGGTCCGTGGCCCGGCAAGGCGTTAGCCGCCACCGGGCAAAACAAACGGTTCGGTACGCAAACCCGGAGCTCGACCGTAGGCCCGGTAAGGCGTTAGCCGCCACCGGGCAAACTGAGGGATTAGTCCTCGAAGAACCAGTAACCACTGTTGACCAGCGCCGCCAGCAGGGCGAGGAATGATGGGTCTTCCAGCGCATCGCCGAAATGGTCGGCCTTGAGCGAAAGGTGCGTTGCCATGGCATCCAGCGCCGGGCGGTGCGGGGAGTTAATTTGCTCGCCGTTGACGAACACCTCGCCATCGATACGCAACACGCGCAGGCCACCGAGGCGCGCCAGCTTATCCCCCTGCTGCAGGGCGTCGTAAATCTCATCGGGCTGATACGGCGGCTCCGGCGGCGCGACGTCCAGCTCGTGACGGGACTGAGTAATAAACTCGCCAAACCACTGCTTAAAATGCTCCGGCTGGTTAATCAGCCCGAGCATCATTTCGCGCAGGCGATCCAGCTCGGCAGGCAAAATATCCGCCGGATGATCCCGCGACGGCACGTCCGGATCGGCGTAACGCTGGCTACCTAACTCGCGTTGTAAAACATAATCAGCAAAGCCGCTAAACAGTTCGCGGGCGTTAGGGGCGCGATAGCCAACGGAATAGTTCAGCGAGTTTTCCAGCGAATAGCCCTCATGCGGGAATCCCGGTGGAATATAGAGAATATCGCCTGGCTCCATCTCTTCATCAATAATCGCGTTAAACGGATCAACCTGCAGCAGATCCGGGTGTGGACAGTGCTGCTTCATCGGCACCTTTTCGCCCACGCGCCAGCGGCGACGACCGGTGCCCTGAATGATGAATACATCGTATTGATCGAGATGGGGACCGACGCCGCCACCAGGGACGGAAAATGAGATCATGAGATCGTCGATGCGCCAGTCGGGTAGGGCGCGGAACGGAGCCATCAGCGCCGCTGATGGCTCGTGCCAGTTGTTTACCGCCTGTACCAGCAGCGACCAGTTATTCTCGCTCAGGTGATCGTAGCTCTCAAACGGACCGTGGCTGACCTGCCATTTGCCGTCCTGGTGGCTAACCAGGCGGCTGTCGACTTCGCTCTCCATGGCCAGTCCAGCCAGCTCATCCGGGCTTAAAGGATCGACGAAATTAGCAAAGCCACGTTTCAGTACTACCGGGCGTTTTTGCCAGTAGCGCTCGATAAAGTCGGGCCAGTTCAGCGTTAATTGATAATCCATAATTATATTCCACAGCAGGTGTTTGTTAGGGATTATAACGGATGCGACACCTGCATGATGCAGGCGCCGTTAAAAAACTGATTGTTTTAGCTTTCTTTATCGTCAGGGAGCTGGTGGCCAAAAATGACTTCCATGCAGGCTCCGCCGAGTAAGCTGTCCTCGGTCAGGATGCGGCCATCATACTGTTCAACGATATCGCGGGCGACGGCAAGGCCTACACCTTGTCCGGGGCGCAGCGTATCGGCGCGCTGGCCGCGATCGAACACCGCGTTACGCATACTCTGGGGGATCCCTGGACCGTCATCCTCAACCAGAATATGCAGGTGGTTGTCGTTGGACTGACGCACGGAGACTTCCACAAACTCCAGGCAATACTTGCAGGCGTTGTCGAGCACGTTGCCCATGACTTCCATAAAATCATTCTGTTCGCCGACGAAGCTGATTTCCGGTGAAATATCGAGGGTGATATTCACGCCTTTACGCTGATAGACCTTGTTTAGCGCCGAGGTCAGGCTATCAAGCAGTGGGGCGATTGGGTGAAGTTCGCGACTGAGGAGAGAACCGCCGCTGCGCATGCTTGCGCGATGGAGATAGTAACCAATCTGCTGTGAGATACGACTGATCTGTTCCAGCATCACCGGTTCGGCTTCATTAACGTTGAGCTTCCCGCCGCGCATCGAGCGCAGGGTGCTTTGCATCACCGCGAGCGGCGTTTTCAGGCTATGGGTCAGGTCGGTCAGGGTGGTGCGGTATTTGTCGTAGCGCTCGCGTTCACTTTTCAGCAGGCGGTTAAGGTTGCTGACCAGCCGGGTGAGCTCGCGGGTGGTGTTCGGGTTGAGCATCTCACGGTGATGCTCTTCCAGTTCACGCACCTCTTTTGCCAGCGACTCGATAGGTCGCAGGCTCCACCATGCTGCTACCCATAGTAACGGGATCACCAGCAGCAGGTTGGCCGCCAGCACGTAGATAAACCAGCTCCACACCATATAGGAACGCTTAAGTTCCACCGGAATGGTATCGACGACCACGATACTCAGCTGCGGCATCGTGCTGGTGGCGGGGTAAAGATTAATCGCCACCGAGTGGGTCATCTCGGAGTCGTCATCCTCTTCACGGATAGCGTCCAGCTGTTGCTGCACTTCCAGGTTATTGTGTTGCAGCATGCTACTGCTGTCGACATCGGCCTCAATCTCATGAAAACCGTTGTTTTTCAGCCACTCCGGCTGAATGCGTTTGGTAAGCCATGGCACGTCGTGCTGTGCCCATAAGAGTTTGCCGTTGGCGTCGTAAATCAGCGTCACTGTGGGGCTTTGCATATTGAGGTTTTCGGGAATATCGACCTCAATTGTGTTGTTTTCCCACTTTGCCAGCATATAGAACAGGTTGCTCTCGCCACGTAGCAGGCGAAAAGTGGTTTTATCGAAGCTTACGCTATAGCCGACCAGCGCCACCATTCCGTAAGACAGCGACAGCACCAGCACCACAGCGGCCGTCGCCAGCAGAAAGCGAACGCGTAGCGACAGCGGCAGAATATGTCGTAGCACGCCTTTCATCCGCGTAGTTCGAACAGATAGCCCTGGCCGCGGACCGTCGTAATCACATCCTGCGGATACTCGGCCTGGATTTTCTTGCGCAGTCTTCCCATAAGTACATCAATGGTGTGGCTTTCGCGTAGTTCGGCGTCGGGATAGAGTTGCAGCATCAGCGAGTCTTTACTGACCACTTTGCCCCGGTTACGGATCAGCGTTTCCATAATGGTGTATTCGAAAGCGGTAAGCTTGATCGGCTGGTCGTTGACCGACAGCTCGCGACGCGACAAATCAACCTGGAAAGGCGGGATGGATATGACCTGTGAGGCCAGGCCGCTGTTACGCCGCAGCAGAGCCTGCATGCGGGCGGCGACCTCTTCGATATGAAACGGTTTGGTGACATAGTCATCGGCCCCGGCGCTGAGAACTTCGACCTTGTCCTGCCACCCTTCACGCGCGGTGAGCACCAGAATCGGCACCGAGACGTCGTGACCGCGCCAGCGGCGAATGAGCGACAGACCGTCCTCATCCGGCAGGCCAAGATCAACAATAGCGATGTCCGGAACGTGTTCACCCAGATAGTAATCTGCTTCCTTCGCATCTTCCGCCGCATCTACCTGATGGCCCAATTCCTGCAACTGAACTTTCAGGTGATGGCGCAGCAGAGCGTTGTCCTCAACCACGAGTACGCGCATGCCAGTTCTCCATTTTATTTATGATTTGAATAGTTTAGCTCTAATTATACACCTTTAACATAAACAGCTGTTAAATAACGAGTTTTATTTAATTTTTTGGACCTCTGTTTCATGAGGTGTTAGCGGCATTCCATCCTGGGCGACCGGCATCATCAGGGGGAGCGCGTGCTGCGTCCGTTTATCGATCAGTACTGAATGACGCTCGCTGTCGGCGAAGAGATATTGTTCTCCCCACTGGCGTAACGCGACGACGATGGGGAACAGGCGCTCTCCTTTTTCCGTCAGTACGTATTCTTGATAGGCCGTACCATCTGAAGCAGCCCGAGTGGTCAGAATACCGGCATCCATCAGCTTGTGCAGACGATCGGAGAGAATATTACGGGCCATTCCGAGGCTGCGCTGGAAATCGCTGAAGCGGCGCATGCCATCAAAGGCGTCGCGAACAATCATCAACGACCAGCGGTCACCGATAATATCCACGCTGCGTGCCACGGGGCAGGTCTCATTTTTCATCTTTTCACGCGATGACATTCGCACTCCTGACATTTGGCTAATCCGGTTGCATTTTAAAACTACATCATTTAGCCTTCAACTGGTTTTGTTTTGAAACCAGAATGGTAAGGTTGGAATCATGAAAGCGTCAGTGGTATCGCCATCATTAATGGACCCGGTTGCAGTGATGCCCCGCAGCCTGGTCTGGTTATTTGCCATCGCCAGCGGTTTGAGTGTGGCAAATGTGTATTACGCGCAACCGTTGCTCGACGCGTTAGCCCGGAGTTTTGCTATTAGCCATGCTGCCGTCGGGGGCGTGATTACGGCGACCCAGATTGGCTGCGCGCTGGCGTTGTTATTGCTGGTGCCGCTCGGTGACCGGGTGAATCGCCGCCGCCTGATGGCGATACAATTGATACTACTGATTGCCGCGCTCGCTGCGGTAAGCATGGCATCTTCTGCCCTGATGTTGTTGGGCAGCATGCTTGCTGTTGGCCTTTTGGGGACCGCGATGACTCAGGGATTAATTGCCTACGCAGCCAGTGCCGCTTTGCCCCATGAGCAGGGGCGAGTTGTTGGTGCCGCACAAAGCGGAGTGTTTATCGGACTGCTGCTGGCGCGGGTATTTTCCGGAGGCATCAGCGATCTGCTCGGCTGGCGCGGAGTTTACATTTTTGCCGCTTTGCTGATGCTGAGCATCGCACTGCCGTTATGGCGTCGGTTACCGGTATTAACGGCTGTGCCAAATACCCTGAGCTACCCGCAACTGCTGACATCAATGTTGACGCTGCTGCGCGGGGAAAGAGTGCTTCAGATTCGCGGTGTGTTGGCGTTGCTGATGTTTGCTGCGTTTAATATTTTTTGGTGTGCGTTGGTGCTACCGCTAAGCGCACCGCCTTTTAGCTTTTCCCACACCGAGATTGGCGCGTTAGGTCTGGTGGGGGTTATTGGGGCGTTGGCGGCGGGCCGTGCCGGGAAATGGGCCGACAGGGGATATGGTCAGCGTACCAGCGCTGCGGCTTTGGTGATTCTGCTCCTCGCCTGGTGGCCGCTATCGCTGATGGTGTGGTCACCAGCGGCGTTGTTAATGGGCATTGTGCTGTTGGATCTCGGGGGCCAGGCGCTGCATGTCACTAACCAGAGTATGATTTTCCGCACTCGTCGCGAGGCGCACAGCAGGCTGGTCGGGCTCTATATGCTGTTTTATGCCGTTGGCAGTGGTCTGGGGGCTATAAGTACAACAGCGGTGTATGCAAGCGGAGGATGGCAGGGCGTTTGCCTGCTGGGGGCGTTGGTCAGCCTGTTAGCGCTGGTATTCTGGTTTGCAACCCGGGGCCAGATGGCAGGCAAATGACGGGGCGAAAATCCCCCTCTTTCCCGCAGGAAAGAGGGGCAGAGGGCTTATTTCAGTTCGTCAACCATGGTGGTCGCGCGGCCGATATAGTTGGCCGGAGTCATCGCCTTCAGGCGAACTTTCTCATCCTCCGGCAGCGCCAGGCTGTCGATGAACTGCTGCATACCTTCAGCGTCAACGCGCTTGCCACGCGTCAGTTCTTTGAGCTTCTCATACGGCTTTTCAATGCCGTAGCGGCGCATCACGGTCTGGATTGGCTCCGCCAGTACTTCCCAGTTGTGATCCAGCTCATCCAGAAGACGGTCCTGATTCAGCTCCAGCTTGCTCACACCTTTCAGGGTGGACTGATAGGCAATCAGCGCGTAACCGATACCTACGCCGAGGTTGCGCAGCACGGTGGAGTCGGTCAGGTCGCGCTGCCAGCGGGAAACCGGTAGCTTGCTCGCCAGGTGCTGCATCATCGCATTAGCCAGACCGAGGTTGCCTTCGGAGTTCTCGAAGTCAATCGGGTTCACTTTATGCGGCATGGTTGAAGAGCCGATTTCGCCAGCAATGGTTTTCTGCTTGAAATGGTTGAGCGCGATATAGCCCCACACGTCGCGATCGAAATCGATCAGGATGGTGTTGAAGCGTGCCATGCAGTCGAACAGCTCGGCGATGTAGTCATGTGGCTCAATCTGGGTGGTATACGGGTTCCACTGGATGCCCAACGAGGTCACAAATTCTTCGCTGAACTGGTGCCAGTCCACTTCGGGGTAGGCGACAATGTGGGCGTTGTAGTTACCGACCGCGCCGTTGATTTTACCGAGGATTTCAACCTGGTTTAGCTGACGATACTGGCGTTCCATACGGTAAGCGACGTTCGCCATCTCTTTACCCATGGTGGACGGCGTGGCCGGCTGACCGTGGGTACGGGAGAGCAGCGGGATATCGCGATACTGTACCGCGAGGTCTTTGACCGCGTCGATAAGCTTGCGCCAGTAGGGCAGGATCACTTCGTCGCGCGCGGTTTTCAGCATCAGCGCGTGAGACAGATTGTTGATGTCCTCAGAGGTGCAGGCGAAGTGGATAAACTCGGAGACGGCGTGCAGCTCGGCCACATCAGCGACCTTTTCCTTGAGGAAATACTCAACCGCTTTAACGTCGTGGTTGGTGGTGCGCTCGATAGTTTTGATGCGCTCTGCATCTTCGACGCTGAAATCGGCGACAATTTTATCAAGGTAACCGATTGCGTCGGCAGCAAAAGCAGGAACTTCCTTGATCGCTGCGTGCGTGGCCAGTTTTTGCAGCCAACGAACTTCTACCTGAACACGGAATTTCAGCAAACCGAATTCGCTGAAGATACCGCGCAGCGCGCTGACTTTATCGCCGTAGCGTCCGTCGACTGGGGAAACGGCGGTCAGTGAGGATAATTCCATAGATCATAACTCCGGGGTTAAATGAGCAAGAATTTGTTTTGCCTGGTTAACCAGACGATTACGAGAAAACATTAGCTGCAGCCGTCCGCCGCCTACCTGGTGCCAGAGCACGGCGGCGCGAATGCCCGCCAGCAGGGTGGAGCGAACTTTGGCCTGTACCTGTGGGCTTTGCAGCACGGCAGGGGAGCCGGTTACCTGAATCCGCGGGCCCAGCGGGCTAATCACATCAACGTAGATGCCCGCCATCGCGCTGAGCAGGGTTTCAGATTGCAGATCGAAATGTTCCAGCTGACGGCGCAGGCCACCAATGCGGTCACCGAGGGTATTCATCGCCCCTTTGCTGGCAGCCAGCTTACGCTCCAGCACCATCAGGCTTAAAGTATAGCGGGTGAGTTCGGCATTCAGTCCCTGACGGCTGCTGGTATTCAGCACGCCGATGAGGGTTTCCAGCCCGAGGCGAAGATTGGCTTCACTGCCACCGAACACCGCCAGAGTCGAATCCGGGTCGAGATCGATGATGCTGTTCAGCGACACATGCAGGGCATCGCCATCGCAATGCCCCTGGTGCGCCAGCTCCTGAACCAGACGCGCGGCCTGGCAAACTCCGGCCAGCGCCAGCGTAATGTCATAATAATTCTTCGCCACACATTCTCCTTGTAAACCGCCGGACGCCCGATTGGTACATCTAGCGGCAAAAACGTCTGTCAGGCCTGCAGCGGCAAGCGCTGTTCAATAATACCGCCACCGAGGCAGATTTCGCCGCTGTAGAAGACCGCTGACTGACCAGGCGTAACGGCCGCGACCGGTTCGCCAAAGATAACTTCGATACGTTCGTCATCCAGCGCCTTCACGGTGCAGGGGATATCGGTCTGGCGATAGCGGGTTTTTACCGTGCAGCGCAGGGTGCCCGTTACCGGCTCGCGGTCGACCCAGTGCAGCTGTTGGGCAATCAGGCCAACTGACATCAGACGCGGATGCTCGTGGCCCTGGGCCACTATAAGGATATTATTCTCGACATCTTTATCGACCACGTACCACGGGTCTTCGCCACCGTCTTTGATGCCGCCAATACCCAGGCCTTTACGTTGCCCAAGCGTGTGGTACATCAAACCCTGATGCTCGCCGACTTCATCACCGTCAACGGTGATGATTTTGCCCGGCTGAGCAGGCAGATAGCGGCCAAGGAACTCGCGGAATTTACGTTCGCCGATAAAGCAGATGCCGGTGGAGTCTTTTTTCTTCGCGGTGATTAAATCCAGCTCTTCAGCGATTTTTCGCACCTGCGGTTTTTCCAGCTCACCCACCGGGAACAGGCTTTGCGCGATCTGCTCGTGACCCAGAGTATAAAGGAAGTAGCTCTGGTCTTTATTGCCGTCGAGGCCGCGCAGCAGCTGACTCTTACCGTTGACATCGGCGCGGCGCACGTAGTGACCGGTGGCGATGTAGTCAGCACCGAGGTCTTCAGCGGCAAATTCGAGGAAGGCTTTAAATTTAATTTCTTTGTTACACAGAATATCCGGGTTCGGCGTGCGTCCGGCTTTATATTCTTCAAGGAACAGTTCGAACACGTTGTCCCAATATTCTGCGGCAAAGTTAACGGTGTGAAGCTCAATGCCGAGCTTATCGCAGACGGCTTGCGCGTCCGCCAGATCTGCTGCTGCGGTGCAATATTCCTCGCCGTCGTCTTCTTCCCAGTTCTTCATGAACAGGCCTTCCACCTTATAACCTTGCTGGAGAAGCAGGTAAGCGGAAACTGAGGAATCAACCCCGCCGGACATGCCGACGATCACTTTTTTCTGGCTTTCTGACATTGGAATACTCACTACATTGAACTTCGAGGCGGCGTATTCTAGCACGCGTCTCCCGTTCAGGCACCCCCTGTGAACGGCCAGTTAAATTCGCCAATTAACGACAGAGGGTAACGTGGGTCTTGCTGATAGCTGCGGATACTCTCGGCAACTAATTGAGAACGCAGGTTTGCCGCGTTAAGGATTTCCTCAGCACTAAGCCACAGGCAGCGGTCAATATCGCTGTCATGCGGTTCAGTGGCGCACGTATCGTTAAGCTCAATGGCGAACAAAAAACGCAAAAAAGGCGTGCGATCCGGGGCTATCCACTGATGCATGCGGATAAAATGCTGTGGTGTCGCGCGGATGCCGGTCTCTTCCCACAGTTCGCGTTCTGCGGCCTGCACCAGCGTTTCATCGGCCTCCAGATGCCCCGCAGGCTGGTTCCATAACGCTTTGCCATTGATCGTTTCTTCAACAACCAAAAATTTGCCTTTCGCATGGACTACGCAGGCGACGGTGACGTGCGGTTTAAACATATTGCATCCTTATTATGGTTCGAACCCTTCTGCGACATCCGGCCAGCGAATTTCGCCGCTGAGTTTATTAAGGCTAATGTAAGCGATAACAGGCGATGTTTCCGGGTCGCCTGCGCCGCGACACTGCGGGGACTGGTGATCTTCACGCACCATCATTTGAATCTCTTTTTCCGCATTCCAGCTTTCATAAAATATACAGCTATAGTCGTGACGTAAATTAAGCGTTACCAGGCGAGATGCTTTGTCCGTTGATAAGGGATTGATATCCTCACGGTAGCTATCGCCACGGTTTAGGGGCGTGAGCCGCGATTTTTTCAACCAGCCGCGCACGATATGGCGATCGGCAGTGTAATAAACGGCCTCGATAAAATCATCGTTGGATTGTTCCTGGACGGAAACAGTATCCCCGGGCAGGAGGAAAACGCTGCTGCTGCGGCACTGTTCGTTCGGCACGGCGTAGAACCACGCCCGGCTGGAGCCTTGTATTTGATAGTGATTATTCTGAGCCGGAGCGAGACTTTCGCGCTGTCGCATCGCTTTATTTGCCCATTTCTGACACTGGCTGCTGACGGGTAGGGGATTATTCTCCGGTGCCAATCCGGCAGCATTCACCCAGCCGGTGGCGAATTGTCCTTTGGCATCGCGAAAACGTACATATCGATACTGCTGATCCGCAGAGTCACCCAGCGCAATACTGCGGAGTATCTCGACGTTGTCGCCAGCAATCAGAAACGCCGGGAGCGAACATTTGGCTGCGGGAGCCGAGTAGAAATGCAGTCGCTCCCCGGTTTTTACCTGGGCTGAATCATAGAGGTAATTGGCCTCTCCGGCGGCGATACCGGCAAGGGCGTCGCAATTATCCTCTGCGAAACAAAGCGATGAGATGCAGCAGAGACCTAGTGTACCAAGAAGGGCTAAACGCATATTTTTTCTTCCCTGAAATGACCTTATGCTGCTTTTGGATTGAATTATTCGACCTTTCGCCATTCGCCGTTGGTCAGTCCATCCAGCGTATAGCCGCCCATCGCATAACGAATCAAGCGCAGCGTGGGATAGCCGACGTGCGCGGTCATTCTGCGAACCTGACGGTTGCGCCCCTCATAAAGCGTGATTTTTAGCCAGCTGGTGGGGATCGACTTGCGCTCGCGGATTGGTGGATTTCGCGGCCATAGCCACGCGGGTTCCGCAACCAGCTCAACGCCGGCGGGCAGGGTCGGGCCATCATTTAATGTGACGCCGTCTCGCAGGGCGACCAGTGCCTCCTGCGTCGGGTCACCTTCAATCTGAACATAATAGATCTTGCCGGTGCGTTTGCCTGGCTGAGTCAGCGCCGCCTGTAGCGCGCCGTCGTTGGTCAGTACCAGCAGGCCTTCGCTATCCCGGTCCAGCCGACCAGCAGCATAGACTCCAGCAACCGGAATAAAATCTTTTAGCGTGCTTCGCCCGGACTCATCAGTAAATTGTGGCAACACATCATATGGTTTATTGAACAAGATCACAGTTTTTGGTTGGTGTTCTTTACGTTGTCTGGTGACTTGTTGCTTGCTGAATCGCTCAACGCGATGTTTTCTAAATGAAGTTTTTTGCATGGTATTTTCAGACTCAATCAATTGCCGCATTATAGCCTAATTACGAATGCCTTTCATGGACGCAAACATTCAGGTAGTATTGACATGCTCATTACAACTTATTAACAAAAAGGTTGCTCAAACCGATTCGCATTACAGGAAGGCGACACGGACGCGAAATCTCCGGTTAGCGGGATATTCCGATGACGGGAGTGGGCGAATAAAGCCAACGCCCGGCTAGCGTGAAGAGGGAAGAGCAGAACCAGAAGCGCTCGAAGGAGAGGTTAATGGAAAGCAAAGTAGTAGTTCCGGCGGAAGGTCAAAAAATCACCCTGCAAAACGGCAAACTGAACGTCCCTCATAACCCGATTATCCCGTTCATCGAAGGCGATGGTATCGGTGTTGACGTAACCCCAGCAATGCTGAAAGTGGTTGATGCTGCCGTTGAGAAAGCCTATAAGGGCGAGCGTAAAATTTCCTGGATGGAAGTTTACACCGGTGAAAAATCGACCCAGGTTTATGGCCAGGATGTCTGGCTGCCTGCCGAAACTCTTGATCTGATTCGTGATTATCGTGTTGCTATCAAAGGCCCTCTGACTACGCCAGTTGGCGGCGGTATTCGTTCCCTGAACGTTGCTTTGCGTCAGGAACTGGACCTCTACGTTTGCCTGCGCCCGGTACGTTACTACCAGGGTACGCCGAGCCCGGTTAAACATCCTGAACTGACCGACATGGTTATCTTCCGCGAAAACTCAGAAGACATCTATGCAGGCATCGAGTGGAAAGCTGACTCAGCAGAAGCCGATAAAGTGATCAAGTTCCTGCGTGATGAAATGGGCGTGAAGAAAATTCGCTTCCCGGAACATTGCGGTATTGGCATCAAGCCATGCTCTGAAGAAGGCACCAAACGCCTGGTTCGCGCTGCTCTCGAATACGCTATCACTAACGATCGCGACTCGCTGACCTTGGTGCATAAGGGCAACATCATGAAATTCACCGAAGGCGCGTTTAAAGACTGGGGCTACCAGCTGGCACGCGAAGAGTTCGGCGGTGAACTGATTGACGGTGGCCCATGGCTGAAGATCAAAAACCCGAACACCGGGAAGGAGATCGTAGTTAAAGACGTGATCGCCGACGCCTTCCTGCAGCAGATCCTGCTGCGTCCGGCGGAATACGACGTTATCGCCTGTATGAACCTGAACGGTGACTACATCTCTGACGCCCTGGCGGCGCAGGTTGGTGGTATCGGTATCGCTCCGGGCGCGAACATCGGCGACGAGTGTGCACTGTTCGAAGCGACCCACGGTACTGCACCGAAATATGCAGGCCAGGATAAAGTGAACCCAGGTTCTATTATTCTGTCTGCTGAGATGATGCTGCGCCACCTGCAGTGGTTCGAAGCCGCAGACCTGATCGTTAAAGGCACCGAAGGCGCAATCGCCGCTAAGACCGTGACCTATGACTTTGAACGTCTGATGGAAGGCGCTAAACTGCTGAAATGTTCAGAGTTTGGTGACGCGATCATCGCGAACATGTAATCCAGATTTTGGGTTAAATAAGAACGGGAGCCGATGGGCTCCCGTTTTGTGTCAGTAATAAAAAGGCTGCGCCACCTACGGCCTTCACGTCAGGTTCTTGCTATTTAGTTTGCCACATTCGATATTGCCCCCATGCTCCCTGCTCTGTTACATACTCCTGAGGCGTTCCATCGGCAACAATATCCAGTGTTTTACGCATTCCCATACTCAGCGTGGTGCACTCATTACTCACTTTTAATCTATGCGGCCCATTATTAATATATGCACTCACGAACTGGTTTTGGCGCAAGAGCGCGATATCTTTACCATCAATAGAGATTAAAAACTTACATGTACCGCCGCTAGCGCTGGCAATAATTGAGACTGTTCATCGGTAATGACAACTCTCCCTGGAGGATAGCGATTTGTGACAATCCTAATTGAGTTAGCAAAATAGTGTGGCAGGTTTAGTTGGTCAGTTGCCAAAAACTATTTTTTTAAAGGAAGGCCGAATTTCTGAGATTGGTTCCCTGAAGTATCTTTTCATGGATAATGTACTTTCCTTGCTCATAACAGACAAAGCCATACTGTCACCAATTCCTTGAGGACCGTGAAATTTTCTCAATAACCCTCTATTACTGATTTACAGCAGAGGTTTCTTTTAGCGATCTATATTGAGTATAATTCGATTCCAGGACTTTCTGATAACTGCCGTGGCTACTGATATGAATCTCAATCGCTTCTGTTATTTTCTCCTGGCCATTGCGGCTGTTGGAAGCCTATTTACCCCGCATTCCTGTGCCATATGGCTTCTGCTCGTCAACATCCTGACGCTGGTGGTTTACGGCGTGGATAAAATGGCGGCACGCAGGGCCTGGTGCAGAGTGCCGGAACTCACCTTGTTGGTATTTGGGGTTATGGGAGGGTGGCCTGGCGCGATAGTGGGTCAACAACTCTTTCGCCATAAAACGCAAAAGCAGCCATTTAAAACCTACTTTATCATCAGCGTGATATTGAATATCTCAGCGATGGTGGCGGTTTACCAGTTTGATCTGTTTTCTCCTTTTCTCACTTCCTGAATATTGACTGAGTCTTCCCTCAACGGTAGCCGCACGATAAATGTTTCATATATTCCCGGTTATCTCAGGCAGTAATTGTTCGATCACACTTATAATGCTTCTGACCCTCTGGGGGATAAAATGGGCATCAGGATAGACGGCATAGAGGAAGCGGTCAGGTAACCGCCAGGCGGGTAATACAGGAATCACCTTACTCAGTTGGTGTCCAACTTTTGCGGTGCAGTACACATTGGGCGAGGTCTTACGCGCAAATTGATAAGAATAATAAGGGGAGCGTGATGGATACAGACAAGTTAAGTTTCTGGTTGAATCGTTGGGATCTCATTGCGGACGGCAACCCATTTATCACGCATACCTCAACGCTACTCCCGGTTAAAGCAGCACATGGTATTAAGGCCATGCTGAAAGTGACTGATGATGCGGATGAGCAAACCGGGAACGCACTCATGACATGGTGGGAAGGTAACGGTGCAGCAAAGGTTATTGCGCATGAAAACGAAGCAATTCTACTCGCCCGGGCGACAGGCTCTGCGTCACTGGCAACGATGTCGAGAAAAGGTCAGGATAATGAAGCCTGTCGCATTTTGTGCGCCACGGCTAACAGGCTTCATAGCCCCTCAACAAGACCCTTACCCCGGCTAACCACTCTGCATGAATGGTTTTCTTCGCTAAAACCAGCAGCTCTGAAATATGGTGGCATCCTGACTATCTGTGCGGAAACCTCAGAAGATTTGCTTTCGTCTCCACGCGATATCGTTGTGTTACATGGTGACTTACACCACGGTAATGTGCTCGATTTTGAGACGTCTGGCTGGTTGGCCATCGATCCAAAAGGGCTTATAGGTGAACGAGGGTTCGACTTTGCCAATATTTTCACTAACCCGGATCTTGATAATCCAGTGCCGCGTGTAGCGACTGTTCCGGAGATATTTAAACAACGACTAAGTATCGTTACCGAGACGGCGGGCCTGGACAGAGAACGCCTTCTCAAATGGATCATTTCATGGTGCGGGCTATCAGCAGCATGGTCCCTCGAAAGTAACGGCGATGTATCTACAACATTAAAAGTTGCTGAGTTGGCAATTATTGCACTTGAGCAGTGAGCAGAAGCTCAACCTGACCTGCATTCGGCGCGCAATAACCGCCAGCGACTGATATCCCTGGCCCATCACAATCATCATCTCTCCTCCGAGAGCATCAGTCCATTGCTGAAGCTCCACTCATCGGCGGTATTAAACTGAATGATCACCATGACATCATCCGGATTAATACCCAGCGCCGTATGCAGCTGCTCACATAGCGTACGGCAGAGGTTTTTCTTCTGCTCGAATGCGCGAGGTTTACCAGCCGTGATATGGAACTGAATGAAATTGTCGCTGCGGCCAGCGCTTTTATAGTGGCGGTCGAACACATGCAGGTTCGTAGGTAGCCTTTCGAAAACCTGAAAGCGATCATGAGGCGGAACGGCAAATTCTTTCTCAAGGCTTTGTTGCAGAATGTCGGAAATCTGCGTTATTTGCGCGTCGCTATAACCCTGATGCAGAGTGATACGAGTGAAAGGCATCTCGTTAATCCTCTTTCAGGCATTCAAAGGCGGAAACCGCAGCAGGCCAGCCAGCGTAGAATGCCAGATGGGTGAAAACCTCAACGATTTCTTCGCGGGTCAGGCCATTTTGCTGGGCGAAGCGGATATGCCAAGGTAATTGCTGAACGCGGCCAAGTGCGGTCAGCGCTCCCAGCGTCACTAAACTGCGCTCGCGTGGGGAAAGCGGTTCTCGTTTCCAGATATCATTAAAAAGTACATCCCGGCTCAATTCAGCCAGCTTTGGTGCGACGCGGGCCAGGGTTTCACGATCAAGGGATTTCGTCATTGTTCTCTCTCCGTATTGACAGTGAAGTCATTCTGGCGCGATATTTCGATCCTGAAAATTGAATTATACGTGACTATCCATCCCGTATTTCAGGACGATAATGAATAAGCTTCCTCTTACGCTCGACCTCGACGCGCTGCGCAGTTTTGTGACTGGCATTGAGTGCGGCAGCTTTGCGCAGGCGGCAAATCGCCTCTGCCGTTCAACCTCGGCGGTCAGTGCACAGCTGAAAAAACTGGAGCAACAGTGCGGCACCGAACTGGTGGTAAAGAAAGGTCGTCACCTGGAGCTGACCCATCATGGTGAAATAATCATGGGGTATGCCCGTCGTCTGCTGGTGCTGAATGATGAAGCGCTGCTAGCCCTGAATGGCGAACTGTTGCAGGGTGAAATACGTATTGGTATGCAGGAAGATTTTGGCGAATCGCTTATGCCCGGTTTACTTGGCGAGTTCAAGCGCCACCATCCGGGGATGCGAATGATTGCCCGCGTTGATCGCAACCGGGCGCTACTCGAGGCGTTCAATAACAACGCGCTGGATATGGCGTTGCTATGGCAGCCGGAGAGCGCACAACGTGATGGCAAATTGATTACTCAGTGTCCGCTGGAGTGGATAACGCACCCGAAACTGGACATCGGCACACTGCTGGCACAGGGCAAGCCGTTGCCGCTGGTGATGCTGGAAAGCCCGTGCCTGATGCGCTCCCGTGCCATTGATTGTCTCGACCGGGCCAACATCGCCTGGCAAGTGGTGTTTGTCAGCCACAGCCTGAGCGGTATTTGGGCTGCCGTGCAGGCGGGGCTTGGTATTACCGTGCGTACCCGTATCGGAATGCCCGGCAACTTGCGTGTGACGGGAAGTATTCTGCCATCACCGGGAAATTTGGGTATTACCCTGTTGCAGGAGGCGCGAAACGACGCCATTCATGGAGCACGGGCGCTGCTGGGGCAACTTATGGAAGAGACGCTATTAAATGCGATGTATACCCAAAATAATTCGAGTTGCTTAAAGGCGGCAAGGGAGTGACAAATTCGTCGGGAACGAATTTGACCAGCCGAAGGCTGGCCTCCGGTGAGAGGCAGGAGCCTCTCATTAATCCCCGGGAGCATAGATGACTATGTGACCGGGGTGAGTGACAAATCTGCCGGGCGCAGATTTGAACGTCGCTTGCGACGGCTCGTAAGGGCGAGGCCCATGGATGGGCCGAGTAATCCGCAGTCAACACATAAGCAGCTTGAAGTAAGACGGGTATAAGCGCTATTCGACAGCGTCTCTGCCGCCCCGCTCACGCAGCGTTAGCGGGAGGAGAGGGGGCTAAGAACGCCACTCATTCCGTTTTCAACATCCCAAAGCTCACAATCCTTGAACGCCCCAGCTCTTTTGCCCGGTAGAGCGCCGCATCCGCCGCGCGCAGCAGGCTATCGCTTTGCGTATGCTGCGGGTAGCTGGCGATGCCGATGGAGACATCAACCTGACCTATCTCAGACAGCCCATAGCGTAAGGTCAGCAGATGTACACTGTTATAAATATCGGTAGCACAGGTCATAGCGGCCTCTTCGTTGGTGCCGGCCAGCAGCACCAGGAACTCTTCGCCGCCGTAGCGGAAGGCCATCCCGATATCACGCACTGCACGCTGGATGATCGCGGCGACGCTTTTAATCACCAGGTCGCCCGCCTCGTGGCCGTAGTTATCATTGATTGCCTTAAAGTGATCGATATCGATCATCAGACAGCTTAGCGGCGTACCGTTGCGCACGGCCAGATTCATCTGCGTGTGCAGAGCATCGTCCAGATGATGGCGGTTACGCAGTCCGGTGAGCGAATCGAACAGCGCTTTTTCCAGTAGCGCGTTACGTAAACGCTGGTTAGCCAACGCCAGCCCCAGCGCTTCCGCCATCAGTTCGAGATAGGCGCGAGAAGGAGCTGTGGAAGGGGTTACGTTGCGGAATGAAAGCAGGCCAATAGCTTCGCCCTGGGCAATAAGCGGTACGCACAGCGATTGGTTGGCCTGTGCTTGCGGCAGGTGGTAGCAGGCAATGTCTGGCTCGCCATTTACCGGTGGGTGGCTCAGCCCGCGCCGAACGGCCCAACAGTTGTCGGGATGGAAAACAACAGGCTCATCCGGCGGCGATAGCCACTGTGCGACGCAGCGCATCTGCCAGGGATCGGTATCGAGGATATAGAGTCGGCCGGGGATCTCGGGGGCGATATTCGGTGCGAACAGCTCAGCAACCTTAATGACATCCTCGAACGATTCGCAACCTTGTAGCCGCTGGGTCATCCGCGCCAGCAGTTCCCGAATTGCCCAGTCGGCATCGCGCTCTTGCTCAAGTCGCTGCCGCGCAAGACCGTTTTCGCGGAAGATACGAATCGCCTGGGCCATATCGCCAATTTCATCTATCTGGGTAAACTGTGGCGTTTCGACGGCGTAGTCCTGGGAAGCCAGCCGCTGCACGACATCGCTCAAGCGTACGACAGGATATAACACCCGGCGTTTGAGAAGAAAACCCAACACAAACAGGAACATCAGCGCCGTCAGTCCCACCATGACCTCGGAAAGGGTTCGCCAGATGCGCGATTTCTCCGTGGCCTCGGAAATGGTTTTATTCACCCGGCCTTCAAGCATCAGGCGAAAATGGTCAAGCTGCGTCTGCACCTGCTCAAGTTCTTGCTCGTAGGGTACGCCGTACAGTAAGTTTACTGCCTCTTTCTCTTCCCCCCGATCGGCATGTGCCAGGGCCGTTTGCTGTTCATCCTGCAATTCATCGGCTTTCTGCAAACCATCACGCAATAGCGCCAGCTCTTCAGGCGTCGCGCCATTGTCCCTGAGCTTTTCCAGCCGATGTTCAATCGCAGTTATTGCCTGAGCCTGTTGCCGATACTCCCGTAAAATATCCGGATTTTTTCTGATGATATACAGCCGGGCGAGGTCTGAAAGCTCCCAGGCTCCATTATCAACTTCTTCACTAAGTTGGTCGAACTGTTGTCGCTGTTCAACGGCGCGACGTTCGGCATTATCCGCGCTGGAGGCCATCAGCATTGCGATGCCTGAAGCGAGGGTCAGGGCGACGGTGATCCCGTAGGCCCAGTTGGTCATGGTGGCGATTCTCACCGGATATATCCTTGCGTGCAGATGAATTAATTATACCCGTCATACTTCAAGTTGCTTATGTGTTGGCTACGTGCGCTCACCCCAGTCACATAGTTATCTATGCTCCTGGGGATTAATGAGAGGCTCCTGCCTCTCACCGGAGGCCAGCCTTCGGCTGGTCAAATTCGTTCCCGACGAATTTGTCCCTCCCTTGCCGCCTTTAAGCAACTCGAATTATTTAGGGTATATTTTTATTTATGACTGCACCCTTGGTTTACCCGTATAGGCCCGACTCTCAGGAGTGCAGTGTGTTAGTAATAATAGCGTGGAGCGCTTTGGCATGCTGGTGCAATACGCGATACACGTCTTTATCCAGCGCACCATTTATAACATCGGCCTCTATCAGCTGTAATGCTTGCTGAAGGCTCATTCCGTGGCGATAGGGGCGGTCTTCGGTGAGGGCGGTAAAAATATCGGCGATGGCGATAATTCGGTCCGGGAGCTGCAGATAATCCTCATTAAGGTGAAGGGGATAACCGCTGCCATCCAGTTTTTCATGATGATTGGCGGCCCAGTTAATGATCTCGCCAAGTTCGCTAAAGGCGCTAAGCAGTTTGCCGGTCATGTAGCTATGCTCACGAACCTGAAGTAGCTCTTCGTCATCCAGTTCACCCTGTTTTTCCAGAATCGCCAACGGGATATAGATTTTGCCAATATCATGTAAATAGCCAGCGATTTCGATTTTTTGGCACTCTAATTCCGGCAGATTTATGTAGGTTGCCAGCATTCGGGATATTTTCCCGACCATCAGACTGTGGCTGGCGGTAAAGCTGCTGTAGGTGTCTACAATTTTGGCGATCAATAAACAGATGTCTTTCAGACCATTGATATCGATGTAAATAGTGTTAATTGGGCCGATAATCTCCAGCATCCGCTGAATATGCCCGGGGTTAAGATGCAGCCAAAAATGCTCCTTTTGGGCGAGCTGGCATAAGGTCTGGCACAGCTGCGGGTCGATCTCCTGATATAGCGCACGAAATTTATCAATGACAATGTCGGTTTGATAGGTGGTGGCGGTTTTATCGCTGGATAACAGGCGCTCAAAAACGTCGGCAAAATAAACAATATGCTGTTCGAGGCTGCCTCTGTGGCTCGGGCTAAAATGGTGGTCGCGGATAATCGGCAGAATAGGGGCCAGAGTGGTTAACCCATCTAGCATTTCGGCTCCCCGATGCTGATGCGGGTCGTCGAGATTATCTATGGCGTTGAGTGAAACGATAACTCTTTTGTCGCCCAGTACGCCGATATCGTGCAGCAGAGCGGCGCAAAAAATGGTCTGTTGTTGCTGACGAGACAAACCGGCCGCGAGCGCAAGCTCCAGCGCAATCAGCGCCGTTCTTTGCATATGAAGATGTAATTCAGGGTTAATGATTTGTATGACGCGGGTGGCAAGCATCAATGCTGATTTTAAGGCGATACGCATCGTTTTTCTCCATCGCGTTACCCGAATTGTTTTGGTTCATTCGCCGATACTGTAGCCATTATTTATTTTAGGCCTGTATGACAGAATTGAATGAGTTAATTCTCATTATGCATTTTTATCGCGCCATCCTGGATTATTTCACTACGCACATCGGGCGTAGCGACACAGGCTCCGGATGAATCTCCGCCTCCAGATGAAAGACCTCGCGCAGCATCTGCGGCGTCAGCACCGCTTCCGGTGAACCTTCGGCCTGAACGTTGCCGTTTTTCAGCACTACCAGATGATCGCAGTAGCGGCTGGCCTGGTTAAGATCGTGCAACACGGTGACCACGGTTTTTCCCATTAGCTGTAGATCGCGCATTAGCTTCATTAACTCCACCTGGTGATTAATATCCAGCCAGGTTGTTGGCTCATCGAGCAGCACCAGCGGCGTATCCTGCGCCAGCAGCAGCGCCAGAAAAGCCCGCTGCCGCTGGCCACCGGAAAGCGCGCTTAGCGGCTGTTCGGCCAGCGATGTGACGCCGGTTCGTTCCAGCGCGCCTTCCACGATCTGCCGATCCTGCATCGAGAGTCGCCCCCATAGCGGCAGCCACGGGCTGCGACCATAGCTGACCAGCTCGCGCACTGTTATGCCCTCGGGGCTTGCTTGCTGCTGTGGCAGCAGCGCCAGACGCCGCGCCAGTTGACGAGTAGAGATACCATTTAAGGTCTGATTACCAAGCCAAATCTCCCCAGCGTCGGGTGTCAGAAGGCGAGAAAAGCACTTCAGTAGAGTGGATTTACCGCAGCCGTTTGGCCCCAGTAGTGCGGTGATTTTCCCGCCCGGTAACGTTAGGTTGAGACAGTTAATAATGCGCTTGCCATCATAGCCAGCGGTCAGGTTTTCCGTTCGCAGTTCCATTTAACGCATTCTCACAAGTAGCCAGATAAACCACGGCGCGCCAATAATTGCTGTCAGCACGCCTGCCGGAAGCTCCATCGGCGGGCTGAGTGTTCGTGCCAGCAGATCGGCGAGCAGCAGAACCAGCCCGCCCATCAGCGCCGAAACCGGCAGTAAATAGTGATGACGTCCACCGAACAGGCGGCGAACAAGATGCGGCACAACAAGACTGATAAAAGCGATAGGGCCGCAGACCGCGACGCTGACGGAGGCGAGGGCGACCGCCAGGGTCAACGCGTAGCCGTTAAGCCAGCGAATATTGATGCCCAAGGTCCCGGCGCGATCGTGGCCCAACGCCAGCAGGTCGAGATCGCGGCTGAGAGCGAAACTCAGCGGTAGCAGCACGGTGAGCAGGGGCAGAGCGATAATCACAAACGAGCCATCTCTGGCCCACAGGCTGCCGGTCAACCATAGCAGTGCGTTGTTAATCTCCTGGGGGCGCGACAGTAAAAGATAATCGGTCACGCTGGCCCAGCAGGCCGACAGCGCTACGCCGGTCAGCGCCAGACGCATTGGGCGGGAAAAACCGGCAAGAATTATCAGCACCGCCATTGCCGTCATCCCGCCGATAAAGGCCAGCAGCGGCAGCCACAGCAGGGACAGGGAGGGTAAAAACCACAGCGCGGTGACCGATGTCAGGCTCGCCGCATGGTTAATGCCCAGAATATCTGGTGAGGCCAACGGATTACGCACAACGCCCTGAATTAGCACGCCGGAAACCGCCAGCGCGGCGCCGATAATCAGCGCCAGCACCACGCGCGGCAGGCGATATTGCATCAGTACGTAGTGATGTTCGCTACCCGGGTGCCAGCCGTCAAGCAGCGCCCGCCACGGCAGCGGGACTGCGCCCATACGCAACGAAAGCACGGTTAACAGCGCCAGAACGAGCAGTAAAAAGCTGACGCGGCGGAGTCTCATCCGCGCCTCCGGACCAGCCAGACGAAACAGGGGGCACCGACCAGCGCCAGCACCGCGCCCGCCGGGAGCTCTCCCGGCCAGGCGAGCGCTCTGGCGAGAATATCCGCTAATAGCATAAATAAAGCGCCCAGCGTGGCGCTCATTGGCAGAAGCGTACGATGATCGTGACCGGCCCAAAGCCTCGCAAGATGCGGGATCAGCAGACCGATAAAGGCGACCGGCCCGGCGACGCTGACGCAGGCCCCGGTAAGCAGTAAAACGGCAGCGTTAATCAGCAGGCGCAGGCGAGGTAAATTCACGCCCAGAGAATGAGCGGCGGTATCGCTGACGTTAAGCAGATTAAGCGCGTTGGCCAGTAGAAATACGGCGGGAACAATAAGCGCGGTAAAAGGGAAAAGCTGCCAAAACTCAGCCCAGCGTACATGGGAAACGCCACCCGCCAGCCAGGTGAGAATGCCGTAAGCGTGATCTTCCGCCAGCAGCAGGGTTATGCGGGTCAACGCCATACATAGCGCCGAGAGGGCAATACCGGCGAGGATGAGCCGATTGCGATCCAGCTCCTGACGCCAGCCACCGCCAGCGGTCATCACCAGCAGCCAGCTTATTCCACCGCCGCAGGCGGCGATCAACGCCAGCGAAAACCCGGCCAGCGGAGTCGGGCTAAAGGCACTGGTCAGCGACATTGCCAGCGCCGCGCCGCTATTGATGCCCAGCAAAGAGGGAGAGGCCAGTGGGTTATGGGTGAGCGTTTGCAGCAGTGCACCCGATACCGCGAGGCTGGCGCCGAGCATCATCGCCACCAGACTGCGGGGCAAGCGCAGATTAAGCACTAACGCCTCCGCAAGGGGAGGCGTTTTAGGGGCGGTCAGCGCGTGAAGTGCGTTGAACGGTGAAATCGGGATTACCGAATAGCAAAACAGGTTCAACCAGAACAGTCCGGTGAGCGCCAGCAGCGGCAATCCCCAAATAAAAAACGAGCGATGAAACGGTTTCATGGCGTGATATCGACCGTCTGATGGTGGACGATTTTCACCATATCGCTGGCAATACGCTCGGCGGCAAAGAGACCACGCATCCGCGCCCAGCTGTTGCTATCAACGGCCGCAATCTGCTGCTTTTGCTGAGCCTGTAGCATTGGCCACAACGAATCCTGCTGCCATTTTTTAACGATGCTTTCGGCCCGATAATGGGCCACCAGCAGCCACTGTGGATTAATTGCCAGCAATTGTTCGAGATTGATCGCCGCCATTGGCGCGCCGTTGATCGGCTGTGGAACCTTCAGGCCCAGCGTCACTAGCACGCTGCCGGTATAGGTTTGCGTGGAATGAAGATTGAACTGCTGCTCGCGCGAGGTGCCAAATAGCACGCTGGCACCCGCTGGTAGCTGGCGGGCAAACGCTGCCATGGTTTGCCGATGCTGCGTCAGGCGCTGCTGCATCTCTGCCTCTTTGCCAACCGCTTTGCCAATAATTGCCGCCGACTGCAGATTTTCCTCCCAGGTTTCATTGCGCGATTTCAACAGTAGTACCGGGGCAATCTGCCGCAGGGAGGCGTAAATGCCGCTATGGCGGCTGCTATCGGCAATAATCAGGTCAGGATGCAGGGCGCTGATGGCTTCCAGTGAGGGCTGGGCGCGGGTACCTACCGACTGCCATGGCTTCAGGCGCGCCCGTACCTCGGACAAAATGCGCGACGGGTCGTTATCATCGGCCACGCCCACCGGGCTGACGTCAATCGCCGCCAGCGCATCAACAAAGGAGAGTTCGAGCACCACGATCCGCTGGGGTGTCTTATCAAGAGTTAAGGTGCCGTGCTCATCCTGCACGGTGACGGCGAATGCGGGGCCTGTCAGGAATAGCAGGCCAAAAATAAACATGCGAACAATGCTAAACATAGTCAACTCCAGCATGCCGGACAGGGCGCTCACTCCGCTATCCGGCAGCAAACCATCATCAGAACTTCATTGACCCTTGCAGGTACAGCGTGCGCGGCTGACCTGCGTAAAGCCCTTTGTTGTTATCGTCGTACGAGCGGGTGTAATACTCATGATCGAAGATATTTTTCACCCCCAGCGCGAGATTGAGATTCGCCATCTGTGGGCCAAAGTCGTAGGCCACGCGTGCGCCCCACAGCATATAGCCGGGGATCCGCCCGGTGCTGCCGTCGGCGCTCTCAGCAACGGTGTTGGCGTTATCCGCAAACTGGCTGGACTGGAAGTCGCTATTGAGGTTAAACGTCCAGCTGCCGGGTTTGTAATCGACGCCAAAGGTACCTTTGTGCTTCGGCGAGAAGGGAACCTGGTTGCCGTAGGTATCACCTTTTTCGCGGATTTCGGCGTTGACATAGGCATAGCTGGCGTAGACCGAGAGGTTATCCAGGGTGGGGGTAAGTTCACCAAGGTCGTAACGGGTTTGCGCTTCCAGGCCGCTATGACGCGTTTTACCGCGCGCGGTAACCGTGTCGTTAGTCTGGTTAGAGTCGTACTGATTATTAAAGTTAATCAGGAACAGCCCCATCTCGGCGCTCAGCGCGCCGTCGTCGTAGCGGGTGCCGACTTCCCAGGTGCGTGCTTTCTCCGGTTCCACATTGCCGCTTTGCACAGCCTTGCCAATTTGGCTGTACTGTACGGTGCCGAATGAGCCTTCTGTGTTGGCATAGATATTCCAGCTGTCGGTGAGGTGATAAAGAACGTTTAGCGCCGGGAGCGGCGCGTTATAGCTGACCTGCTCGCGGGTGCCTTTTATATTGTTGTCCTGATACGACTCGATGTGCTCAAAGCGCATGCCCGGCGTAATCGTCCAGTTGCCGATATCAATGCGATCGTCGATATACCATGCGTGGGCTTCGGTGCCGGAGCGGGTATCGCGATCGTACGGGCTGGCGGTGCTGGGCAGCTCGCCGCTGGTGGTCGCGGTGTAATAACGCATCTCGTGGGTCGATTCATTCACATAGCGATAGCCAACGCCGACTTCATGTGCCGATGGACCCATCATAAAGCTCTGGCTGTAGCGTGGTTCAATGCCGCGAACCCAATATTCACGCGGCGAGAGGGTAATACGCTTGCCCTGTTCCAGATAACCGCTGCGCAGGGTGTGGGTATAGAACCCCTGAATATTAAATTTATGCTGCGCGTCCGGTTGATATTGGTAGCCAAGACTGGCGAGCTGGCGGCGTCCCCAGAAGCGGTCGTAAGGGCGGGTGGATTGCCAGCGGTCAGCGTTATAGTCGGCGCGGGAGAGGCCGCCGGGCATATCGGCTTCGCCGTCGTAGTATTGCAGCAGGCTGTTAAAGGTATGCACTTCGTTGGGCGCATATTTGCTTTTCAGCATCACATCATCAATACGCGTCGCGCTATGTTCGCGCCAGTCGCTGCCGCGGGTGCCGGAGTAGAGCAGGGCGGAGCCGAAACCGTTATCCGCCGTGCCGCCGATCATTAAGTTATGCGTTTCTTTCGGATTGTTTTGCGAAGAGGTCGGGCTGAGTTGCCCCTCAACGCCACCCGCTATACCGAAATCCTGAGGAATGGCGCGGGTCACGAAGTTTACCACGCCGCCGACGCTTTGCGGCCCGTAACGCACCGCGCCGCCGCCGCGCACCACATCGATGGCATCCATATTGCCGAGCGAGACCGGCGCCAGTGAAAGCTGTGGCTGGCCGTAAGGTGCAAACGGAACCGGGATACCGTCCATCAGCACCGTGGAACGGCTGGCAAGCCGCGGGTTGAGGCCGCGAATACCAAAGTTCATCGCCAGATCGTGACTGCCGGTACCGGTATTTTCCGGGGCGTTAACGCCGGGAATTCGGTTCAGAACTTCGCGCATGGTGGTGGCGCCGGTTTTGGCGAAATCTTCCCGGCGGATAACATCACGGGCACCTGCGTGCTCAAAGACATCGTTTTCCCGGGCGTCGCCGAGCCAGTCGCCCACTACGGTTAAGGTGGATTCGCTACTGACGGGCGCCGGTTCCAGCGTCCAGACGTTATTACCCAGCGCTTTTAACTGTAATCCGCTGCCGTCCAGCAGCGTATGTAAGCCCTCTTCGGTTTCAAAGCTGCCATGCAGGCCGGAACTATGCTTGCCGCGCGTCAGGCTGGCATCGGCAGCGAGCGTGATACCGCTGCGGGCGGCATATTGGTTAAGTACGTTGTCTAAATCCCCGGCTGCAATATCAAACTGCGTGGCGGCAAATACCGGCACGGCAGTCAGCCCCACTAACGGCAGCAGACTTAAACGGATTGCCATCACCAGAGGCATGGGTTTGCGTAATACGCGTAAAGGCGTCATGATTTCTCCATGATCGTTTTTGGTTGTCTTCATCTAGTAAGTCGAACGAGCAGGGGAAAAGGGACAATGGAGAATGAGAATTTTTTGTATTATTTTTCTCAGGCCGGGATGAGCGTGACCCAATAGCGGGTGACAAACTGTAATTTAATCGGCAGCGTTTGTGCGATGACCTGCAGGATGGTGTCAGGATGACCTAGCGGAAAGGTGCCGCTCAGGCGTAGATTGGCTACGGCGGGATCGCAGCGCAGCATGCCGGAGCGATAGCGGGCGACGGTGGCGACCACTTCGCTCAACGGGGTATCGCGGAAGGTGAGCATGCCCTGAGTCCAGCTATTTTCATCGCCGTTAAGCTTAACCAGAGCAGAGAAACGATCGCGGGTAAACCATAGGCTTTCACCGGCGTTAACCCTTTGCGTGCTGCCTGATGCTAAAACCGCCTCAACGGCATGTTGCTGTACCGCGAGCTGCGTTCCGCCAGCAAACTGGCGTACGGTAAATTCGGTGCCCAGTGCCGTCATCATGCCTTCACGCGTTTGCACCCGGAACGGTCGCTGCTGGCTGTCGTGCGCGGTCTGAATAGCGATTTCGCCATAGCGTAAATGGATCAATCGCTGCTGTGTGTCAAAACGGACATCGGCGGCGCTTTCGGTATTCAGCGTGAGTAGCGTTCCGTCGGTAAGCCGCTGCTGGCTCGGCATGCCCTTCGCGGTGCGGTAGTCGGCGCGAAGTCCCTCAGCCAGTTCGGAATCCCAAAGCCGCCATCCCCCTCCAGCGACCAACAGAAGCAGTAATCCTTTCAGAACATGGCGACGGGCTATACGGCTATCGTGGAGGGCTCGGCTGGCCAGCCCACCCGGCAACTGCCCCATCTGCTGACGCAGGTTTTCTACCTGCTGCCATGCCCACTGATTTTCGTTGTTTTGTTCATACCACACCTGCCAGCGCGCCTCCTGTTGCGGGCTTACGCGACCATCACTCAGAACCGCATACCAGTGCGAAGCTGAACGTAGCGCCTGACGGCGGGATTCACTGAGCGTCGAATTCACAAGCCATTCTCCAGGCGAAACAGCAGGCAGTGCTCGGTGGCTTTAGCCATATATTTCTTAACCGAGCTGACGGAGACAGACAGGCGGCTGGCGATTTCGGCGTAGGTCAGCCCTTCAAGCTGTGAGAGTAAAAAAGCTTCTCGGGTTTTCGCGTTAAGCCCGTCGAGCATGGCGTCAATTTGCTGTAGGAGTTCGAGCTGACTTTGGCGTAACTCAGGTGAAGGGGCCAGTTCTTCCGGCAGTTGTGAGAGCATATCAAGCCATGCTCGCTCCAGCGCATTGCGACGAAACAGGTCGATCATCACCCGTTTGGCAATAGTGCAGAGGAAAGACTTTGGATCGCGAATGGTTGCCAGCGGCTCGCCGCCCATAATTCGCACGAAGGTATCCTGCGCGACGTCATCGGCGTCAAAGGAAGATTGCAGCTTATGGGTAAGCCAGTTTTTCAGCCAGCCGTGATGGTCGCTATACAGCGAGGCAAGCGTCAACGGTGCAGCGGTAGCGGAAGGCTGGGACATGAGCGGGTTCAGAAAAATTCATCAGTGTGCTGTATGTTAATATGAGAATGGTTATCATTTCAATTGAAACGCAATCCGCTTATCAATCATGAGGTGAATAGTTGCTATAAGTAACTGTTAAATATTGAATAGATTTTTTACCGCCAATTACCCCTGCCATTAATGCAAATAAAATTCATTATCATTATTCCCTCTATAACCATAATGATGTATTTATAATGCATGTTATAAATAAGGAGATTCTGATGAACGCAAGCGACAAAGCAGGGCATACCTTTTTGGCCAGTTTGGGGAAAACTCGTCTGCGCCCCGGCGGCGTGGAGGCGACGGAGTGGTTGTTTCAGCAAGCGGGATTTACTCCTGACAGCAAAGTGCTGGAGGTTGCCTGTAATATGGGCACCACTTCGATAGAGCTGGCGCAGCGTTTTCGCTGTAGCGTCTACGCTATTGATATGGATAAAGACGCGCTGGCGATCGCGCGGCAAAACATCGTCCGTGAAGGCGTGGATAATCGGGTATTAGTGATGGAGGCTAATGCTAATCGACTGCCTTTTCCTGACGGTACCTTTGATGTAGTGATTAATGAGGCGATGCTGACGATGTATGGTGATAAAGCTAAGGAAAGGCTGGTGGCGGAATATTTTCGCGTGCTCAAACCCGGCGGCCGTTTGCTGACCCACGATATTATGTACACGCAAGAGGCGCTGGAAGAGGGGGCACGGATGCAGTTGCAGGGCGTAGTGAAATCCAACGTGAGCCCGTTGAGCGCCAAAGGCTGGCAGGCGCTTTTTGAGCGGACAGGTTTCGATTACGTCCGTTATCACCACGGGCGGATGTCGCTCATGTCGCCAAAAGGGCTTGTCAAAGATGAAGGATTCAAACAGGCGCTGAAGATTGCCTGTAATGGTTTACTAAAGCGCGAGAATCGTCCGAGATTTTTATCGATGATGCGCTTTTTCCAAAGTCAAAAGCATCGTCTGAACTTTATTGCCTGCTGTTCAGTTAAAGGTGTAAAGGTCCAGATGGAGAGCGAAAAATAACGCAAGGAATATGAATAACTGTCTATAAACATTATTTACTGTCAGCGATGTAAAATAAGGTGATTCTTATTTCGGAGTGAATACCGAAAATATTTCACCTTGCATCTCTTTTTTGGCGGGTAATTCTGATTGACGGTCGTGGGGTTTTGTATTTTGACCAGTAATGATTAGCGCGGTATTTATTGCTTATAATGTCCAGGGAAGGGGCCGAACTTAACCTCCAGTGGTTCCCTTCTACACCGCATGGCTTCTGAGGCAGCTCATGATTTTCTGCTTGCATAGCATCGAAGTTCAATGGTGCTCTGGTGAATGATTAGCCTGGGAATCATTCTTTTTATAGATATTCGTAATGATTTGTTCATTTTTATTTTACATTTTGTTACAGGTGTGCTTGTATTGTGTTTTTTTATGCTGGCGTGGTTTTTTACTTGCCGGAGTGAATTTACCAGTATTATTATTGTCAGTAATGCTATACGTATCGCCTAATGACTCGATGAAGGGACTCGTTTTTTCCTTAAGCGTTACCTCATGTTTGAATGTTTACAGGAAAAACCATGTCTTGCGCTTTTAATAAAAGTCTCCTCCATCCCCGTAATTGGGGGACCTGGTTTGGCCTTGCCATACTCTGGCTCATCGTTCAATTACCCTATCCCGTTTTACATGCCATCGGTACCAGCGCTGGCCGGGCATCGCGACGTTTTCTAAAACGCCGTGAACGTATCGCCCGACGTAACCTCGAACTCTGTTTTCCGGATATGTCGCCAGCGGAGCGAGACAAGCTTATTGAGCAAAACTTCATGTCGCTAGGAATGGGTCTTATCGAGACCGGCATGGCATGGTTCTGGAGCGATGAGCGAGTGAGAAAATGGTTTGACGTTGAAGGCCTGGATAACCTCAACAACGCGATGAGTGCGGGAAAAGGGGTGATGGCTGTCGGCGTGCACTTTATGTCCCTTGAATTAGGTGGTCGCACTATGGGGCTGTGTCGCCCGATGATGGCAACTTATCGCCCACATAACAGTCCGCTGATGGAGTGGGTGCAGACTCGCGGCCGTTTACGTTCCAACAAAGCGATGATCGACCGCCGCAATTTGTCCGGTCTGGTCCATGCATTGAAATCTGGCGAGGCCGTCTGGTTCGCCCCGGATCAGGATTACGGCCCAAAGGGAAGCGTATTTGCTCCATTCTTCTCTGTGGAGCACGCGGCAACGACCAACGGTACCTACGTGCTATCTCGTCTGTCTGGTGCGAAAATGCTGACTATCAGCATGGTACGCAAGCCTGGCCGCAAAGGTTACCGCCTCTATATCAGTGATGTGATGAGCGATTATCCTGGCGAAGATAAACAGGATGCAGCTAGCTATATCAACAAAGTTATTGAGAAAGAGATCCTGCGTGCGCCAGAGCAGTATTTGTGGGTTCACCGCCGCTTTAAAACCCGTCCGCAGGGCGAAACTTCGCTATATTAAGACATCCGCACTCACAGCGCTTTCAAAATGGTCTCCGTTGCGTTAACGTGCGCGGGATCATATTTTTTGTTGTAAGCGAAGGAGTGCGTTGTGTTCGCTGAGTTTGGTGTTTTGAATTACCTGACCTATCTGGTTGGGGCTATCTTTATTATCCTGGTGCCCGGCCCAAATACCTTTTTTGTCCTCAAGACTGGCGTCGCTCACGGCGTTAAAAAGGGCTATCTGGCGGCTGCTGGCGTGTTTATTGGCGATGCGGTACTGATGTTTCTCGCTTTTGCGGGCGTTGCTACGCTTATCAAAACCACGCCGGTACTGTTCAATATTGTCCGTTACCTGGGGGCGATTTATCTACTGTGGATGGGCGGCAAGATGCTCTACGCGGTGTTAACCCAGCGCGATGGTCATTCTGCGTCTGATTCCGAACCAGGGAGCGCGATTCTTAAGCGTTCGCTGACTCTCAGCCTGACGAATCCGAAAGCCATTCTGTTTTATGTCTCTTTTTTTGTGCAGTTTATCGACGTTAATGCCAAAACCCCAGGCCTTGCGTTCTTTATTCTGGCGCTGACTCTGGAAATCATTAGCTTCTGCTACATGAGCTTCCTGATCGTCTCCGGCTCTTTTGTTACGCGCTATGTCAAAACGAAAAAGAAACTGGCGAAAATCGGCAACAGCCTTATTGGCTTAGTCTTTGTCGGTTTCGCTGCCCGTCTGGCAACACTGCAGTCATAGTCATCAGGCCGGTACGTGCGACCGGTCCGATAGCGACCATCACTGTTTCGTAACAAAACCACTTCAATTCTTATTGCATTGATGTTACATATACAGCCGATTATCGCTCAGAAAAAAGGGAACCCGGATGATTCTGCAGAAACTCACCAGCAACAAAAACAGCAAGAAGTTTTTCCTGTCGATAGGGGCGGTGTTTGCCATCGCGCTTTTCGTGGTTGGTCGTGCGACCTTTGGGGGCGTGGTGAGCGAGTATAATATGCCGTACTCAGAGTGGACGACGTCAATGTTCTTCCTGCAAGGGGCGATGGTCACGGTTTATAGCATTGTGTTCACGCTGCTGTTCTCTATTCCGCTGGGTTTCCTGTTTTTAGGTTCCGATCGTCAGGACTAGCGTAATGCAATAAGGCGAACCGAAGTTCGCCTTATTCAGCGTTTTGCCACCCGCCTTACCACCAGCCGAATTGCGTACCCGCTACAGCCACAATGGCAATGATAAGCATAATAATGGTGCTTTTTTTCATTATGCCCCGCCCGGTGCCGCATAACCGCCGACAAAAAACCAGCCCAGAAAAACAACGGCGACGATAAATATAGCCACCGGAAATAGAATACCCAGTCTCATTGTTTTGTCCCTGTAGGTGCGAAATATGCCTGACATCATACGGGATATTCACACGTTGTATTAGTCTATATGAAAGAAAGTCCCCTGGCGGCGTGACTTCTTATCCTGATACATCGCATCGTCGGCGGCACGTAGCGCCTGTTCGACGTCCATCGTCTGAGGGTTGACGTCAATAACGCCAAAACTGGCGCCGGGGTAGTGAATACGGTTCCCGGCAAGAAAATAGGTCCCCGTTAACTCATGGCGTAACGCGGCGATGTACTCTAGCTGTTCTGCTAATTCAAGGCCCGGGCCGACAATTAAAAATTCATCTCCACCAAGGCGACCGACAATATCGCCGCTACGTACACGGGCATTGAGACGTTCGCCAATCTGAATGAGAAAACTGTCGCCACACGGGTGACCGAATCGATCGTTTATCGCTTTAAAATCATCAAGGTCGATAAAAATCATCAGTACATTGCGCTGCTGCTCACATGCACGTGGAAATTGAGCTGAAAGGTGCTTAAACAGCGAACGACGGTTGGGCAAACCGGTCAATTCATCGGTATAAGAGTGCATTTCAAGCGCGACGTTAGCCGTACGCAACTGCTGCACCAGCGTCTCTTTCTCAACGTAATGGGAGATGAGTTTGGCAAACAGGTTCATGACCTGTTCGCCCTCAAGGTTATAGGGCTGTCTTTCGCGGCTGGTTGCACACAGCGTGCCGAACAGCGAGCCATCGGTCAGGTGCACCGGAATGCTGAAGAAGGTGGCGATCCCCAAATCCTGCGCCGCAATGCACGAACGCCAGCGCTCGGCTACGTCGTTGCTGAACAGGCAGCGATCGTCCAGCGCACGCTTGCACAGCGAGTCGTTCCACGGGACGGAAAATCCTTCAGGAATCTGCATTTCGCTGCTGTTGTGCGCATACATAATCAGCTGTCGCTGCGCTTCAAAGTCGATACGCGTCAGGTAGGTGGATTCCATTCGAGTGACAAGCTCCAGCATCTCAAGTAACTGCCGCACCAATGCTTCCAGAGAGTGTTCATTGGCGAGAGTTTGTGAGACGCGGGCAAGAATAAAGTCGGACATGAATGATACGGCTCCCGAACGCTAATCGTGACTACCAGCAAATTATGCTAAAAACGACCATCAGCGCAGAGTAAACAGAGATACATAAAATTTAACACATCTGTTGGGAGAATACCTGTATCGGCACCAGGAAAAAAAGCCCCGTCGGGTGCGTTGGACACACCCGGAACAAGGGGCTTTCAACGGTACAATGCGGGGTTGCGCGGCACGCAAGACCATTGAAAGCCATAACTAATTACCTATCCGTGGACATTATGTGGACATTTCACGCATCGGCGCTACCTCTCAGCGGGTTAAGCGAGATCGCGTCCTGAAGATATTCCGGTGCAAAGTGAGCGTAGGCCATGGTTTGCTCAATTCGCGCATGCCCAAGGATCCTCTGTAACGTAATGATGCTTCCCCCATTAATCATAAAGTGCGTCGCGAAACTGTGGCGTAGTGCATGCGTCGCCTGGCCGGTCGGGAGATCAGGTTTTACTTCCCTGAGTATCTGCCTGAAGTCAGAATAAGACGCCTTACCAAATAACAACCCTCGCTTACCATCCGCTATGAGTTTTGCCACTTCCGCTGAAACTGGAACAGTCCGCTGCTTGTTACTCTTGGTTTTAACGAACGTCACACGGTTCTGTATGATGTTTTCTGCCTTGAGTCGAGCCGCTTCGCCCCAGCGAGCACCTGTACTTAAACAGAGAACGGCTATCTTCTTGTTGTCGCCATCCAGTTTAAAGAGCAAGTGCTTGATTTCGTCCTCTGTCAGATAGCCAGTTTCGGGGACTTCTTCTTTCAACTTCTTCCGGCCTCTGATCGGATGTTCACCCGAAAACAACTCGGCCTCGATAAGCGCTGTGAACATGCCACTGATGCTATTTAGGTCACGGTTAATGGTAGAAGCTTTAATGCCCTGACTTCTTCTTGCCGCGTAATACTGACTAATCAGCGCTTTCGTAATCTGAAAAGCACAAGGATCGTCGGTAATCCTGCAAAAAATATCTAACTTGTTGCGGTTGATCCGACCGTGCTCCTCATGCTTGCCTTTCAAATTCCACCAAAGCTGTATCAGTTCAGACAGATGCCGCTTATCGGTCGGTTTTGATAACCATTCTTTGGTGTGGTGGTTGAACTGGGTATGCTTCTCGAAAGCTACCGCTTCACTTTTCTTATCAAACTTCCTGCGGATACGCTTTCCATTGCGACCAGCAGGCCTGATGTCCACTTCATATCGACCATCATCGAGTTTCTTAATAGTCATAAGAAAACCCTCCGATGGGTGCGCTTGCCTTTAGGCCTTAACGCGTTGCAATTATGTGATGAATACTTTTCGACCAATAATAGACATTTGAAATGTATGTAGGACTGGTTAATTGTTAACCAGTCTTTTGGTCTGAGTGCTGCGAGGTTGTTAAGTCTTGCCCAAAGTGTGCGAGGGCCGGTGCGATTTGACCGGCTTCAGGCGAAACCTGATCGGTCATAAACCACAGTGTGTATTTCATGAATCTGGGGTGTTGTAGCAGTCTCATTATCGCTTCAACGCCTGGCTTTTTATCACCCGCTTCATAGCCACAAAATGAGCCGTAAGCAATGCCAGTTAATTCACTGATTTCTTTCCTATTTAGCCTTTCGGATTCCCTAATGAGCTTGATTTTTTCATGAACTGGGGTTGACATGAGTCCTCCATAAGATGATTATTCCCTTATAAGGAAATAATTTCCGAATAAGGAATTTTCACAGATAGGCAATTAAATACAATTAAGAGCAATTAATTACCCAAAAGGAGAATGTAACAGATGAGCAAACAGCTTGTAAGTAGCACGGATGCTGTGCCTTATCAGGAGTTCGCCAGACTCATCGGGAAAACCCCTTCTGCGGTGAAGGGCATGATCGAAAAAGGGAAGCTTCCTGTAATCGAGATGACCGATCCCCAGTCAACTTCTGGCCGTGCGGGCGAGTACTGGGTTTACCTTCCAGCCTGGAACAACGGCATGAAACTGGCCTACGAAAGTCGTCCAAAGGAGATCAGGGAAGGGTGGTTGATGTGGCTTGGTCTCGGTGAGCCAGGTCGATAGCTGGTTTCAGGAGAGGAAACATGAAGAACGGTAGCCGCGGATCAGTATCACAGCTCAATAGCAAAACCAGCCTCTACTGTGGTTTTACTATTCTGAAACTCCCACGCAAAAAACCGTACAACCGCCAGCGCTATCAAATTACGCACACAGGCCATTATTACGGCATTGACTTTGCTTTATCAGAAGCATGCCGAACGATTGACAGAATCATGAGTAAAAAGCGGTTTATTGCTTTTTAATCTCTGGGGGCGAAAATGAAACTCGAATATGCAGACAAAATTAACTCGCTTTTACAATGCTTCCATTTCAATAAAGAGTTTCTGGAATGGAATCATGATTACTCTCTCCAGCTTTTACGCCATGGCGTATCCCACCTTTATCATTTCGCAATGCTTCAAGGCGAGAATGATGAATGCACTCTTGAAGAACTCCGCAACATCATTATTTCCGTGACCGATGGTGATATCCCTAAACCATACGACCTTCTATCTCTGGACGCTGAGCAACTGAAGAAGGCTATGAAGTTTGTTCAGCCGCAGGCTGTAACCGTAGAGGTTACACCGGAGATCCTGGAACACCTGAAACTGGGAGCTAGAGCCTCCTGGCGGCTGGAGCCCCCTCGCTTTAACTGATCATCGGAGTACGCCATGTTCACCGAAGAAAAAACATCTTGGGAACAGGAAATGCTGATTCGAGAAGCAGTGGAAAGTGCCGAGCAGGGGTTCACTGTACATCTAAAAAATGGTGCTCGTATCACCATTAGTTCAAAAAGCCCGTCTAAAGATTTAATAATTTACGGGCTCGAAAAAGCAATTCGCGGTAATCACGATCGCGCGCGAATGACATTTATTGATTTCATGTATTACTGGCATGAAAGGATATTTAAGCAGATTAAAAGAAAGCCGCGCCCTAACCACTAATTAACCAGCATTAAAAACAACGGCATTCATTTTGCCGGGGATTCGTTTTGCCTTTTTCAGGAGGTTGCATGTCGGTTACGTCAATAAAGCCGGAAGGCGGAATAAGCGATCCAGAGTTTATGGGAATCAGCACCAATGCGCGCAAAGGCGAGCGCGCCCACTTACTCGGATTGCTGCGCATCCGTATGGGCCTGCTGAAAGAGCAAGGCCTTACCCCCGAAGAGATTTATTCAGCACTTGAGCAGTGGATAGCCAACCACGAAACAATCACCAGCGAGGGCAGTAGACCATGAATCACGTAATGATCGATTTGATTAACGTTAGTAAGAAACCGTCATCACCTCTGTGTGCCATTGAAGCTGTGTTTTTTGAACCCTCAACAGGGCAGATCGGAAAGGTTTTTTATTCTTCGATAGACATTCGTAAATCTGAAAGCTTGAAGGGCCGTATCAGCATTAGTACGGCATTCGATTGGATGAAAAAAGACTCTCACTGGCGCGCCGAAGTAATGAGCGCAACCGAAGCTGAAGAAGATGCACTTTGCAGCCTTGCTTCTTTCATCGCCGACAACACCTGTCCCCGGAACGCGGCGTTATTCGTATGGTTCAAAGATGCCCCGGAAAAACTGGTTTCACTTCGTTATGCCGTGGATCGCTTAGAGGTGTCAGGCATTTTACCTGAAGGCACAAAATACCGCTGCATTCGTTCACTTCTCGACCTTGCTGCTGCCACAGACTATGCGCCTCATGCGAGAAGCGCCCTGGCATGTTACACGCTCACTGACGCGCGATATCAAGCGGAACAAGTCTGCGAAATCTGGCAGCGCTTAACCTCCCCACACATTGGATCGCTGTGAGGGCCGCCATGCATTCGCATTTATCTGTTGTTTGTAACGCGCCGTTGCCGGTTTGTAAGAGGGCGCTTGCCGCCCTGAATTGCTTTGCTCGTGGACAGCGTAATTACACCCGCGTCAAGCCACACGCCTATCTCGTGATCCGCATTGGCCTCCGTTGGCGTTTGCTCAGCAAAAACGGTGGTAAGCAGTGGCGACTGATGACCCATGAAACCTATAACCAGGAATGCCGCAAATGATTAAGTCACCTCTTAAGTGGGCTGGCGGTAAAACCCGCGTGTTGCCGGAGCTGCTGAAGCACTTACCTAAAGCCGATTGCTTGATTGAGCCCTTTGTAGGCAGTGGCACAGTCTTTATGAATACGGAATACCGCCGCTATGTGCTTTGTGACAGCAATCGCGCATTGATCAATTTCTTCCTCGCGCTCAGGGAAGACCCAGAAAGATTGATACTGATCGCCAGGAACGTATTCAGAAATGGCAATAACGAAGATAGCTATTACGAAGAGCGCAAGTTGTTCAACCACCTGTCGTGGGATGACGAGTGTGCAGATGATTACGTTGTACGGTGGGCGGCCTCATTTTTATACCTGAACCGCCACTGCTTTAACGGGCTTTATCGCACCAACAGGGATGGCGGTTTCAATGTTCCATTTGGCAGCTATAAGGCGCCTTATTTTCCAGAAGCAGAAATGCGCCTATTTGCCGAAAAGGCGCGGGATACTCACGCGCTCTTTCTTTGTAATGATTTTCGTACTTCCATTCCGTACGTCGCCAGGAATCGCCTGGACTCCGTGATTTACTGCGATCCGCCGTACATCCCGACTAGCAAAACAGCTAACTTTACCGCTTACGGCAAGCCATTTACCTTGGATGATCACCGCGCTTTGGTTACGGCGTTACTAGACGTTAATCGCCAGCATGGAACGCGCTCGGTCATCTCGAATAGCGACACACCAGAAACACGCCAGATCTACTCCGCTTTCAATCTCCACGCCTTCAGAGTTCGACGTTCCGTTAGCGCCAAAACCCGCGATATGGCCGGTGAAGTGATTGGCGTTCTTCGCGTGTGTGGTGGTTGCGGTCGTTCTGGTGGTGGAGGTTGCCCGGACTGTGGGGCGGTGATGGGGGATGCGACATATGCCGAAATGTTTGGTGCGCCGGCTTGTTGAAGCGTTGGCTTTGCAAAATAAGATTCGAAGGTGAGTTATGCCTGACTCCACATCCCTGGCATGGAGCTGGAATGCCAGAAAGCAGCCAGTAAACCCTTATGCTGTTGATGTGCCTGCACGGAAACCATCTGCACTGGCCGTCTGGATTGCTCTTTATGAGCAGGATAAAAGCGATCAACGCGAGCAGGCTGAAGCAATGAGTCGTGCAGCAGAAGAGTACCTCTTTTCTGTTGCACATTGCGATCCCTGGCACTATGACGAATTGAATGATGCGCTGATTGAGAAAGCTAAGCGACATGCAGAACTCCATCGTGTTGATCCTCTTACCCTGATTCGTGATGACGTCGCCAGCTTGCCTGGTTTCCTGCGCAAGCCGCTGGAAACAAGGATTAAGTATTTGGAAAAATCAGAAGATCCGCGCCATTTGCCTACCTATCTGAATGAGGTCATTACTCCCTCATTAGTGAGGATTGACAAGGTCCGTGCTAACCAGGCGTCGCTGTCATTCCAGGCCATGGCTGGTAGGGATAGCCTTGATCAACTCCTTCGACTTGCTGAACTGAATCAGCGGGAGGTTAAGCGGCTTTCAACGCTGGTCGCAGCGCACATTGATATGATTTTTATCCAGCTTTGCGGTGAGATGCTGACCGATGAATTAGCTTCTCCCATCGTAATACTGGAGCTCTATCGTCGTGTGGCGGCCGAAGTGTCACGCCTCGATGTTATCCCGCCGGGTTATGAAGCGCTCCGCAGCAAACATAATCGCCGCAACCCGATTAACTACGAGTTGATACCGGGCGCGCTTGCCCGTATGCGTTGTGCTGACTGGTGGCAACGTAAGCTGTGGCAACTCCGCAACGAATGGCGGGAAGAGTTGCTCCGGGCAGCGTGCCTTGTTCATCGGCACACATCACCTTATGTCAGCCATGACATTCTGTTGCAGAAGCGGGAACAACGCCGCAAGGCGATGGATTTTTTCCGCAACCATGATCTGATTAACGAAGATGGTGACACGCTCAGCATGGAGGATGTGGTGCTTGCAAGTGCCAGCAATCCAGCGCACCGTCGTAATGAGATGATGGCCTGTGTCAAAGGTCTGGAATTGATAGCTGAAATGCGTGGCGACTGCGCCATGTTCTATACCATCACCTGTCCTTCTAAGTACCACGCCACACTGATGAACGGGAAGCCTAACCCTACATGGGATCACTCGACAGTTAGGAAAAGCAGCGACTATCTGGTTGATACGTTTGCGGCATTCCGTAAGGCAATGCACAAAAAAGAGCTGCGCTGGTACGGCGTCCGCGTAGCCGAACCACATCACGATGGCACTGTGCACTGGCATTTATTGTGTTTTATGCGCAAAAAACATCGACGTGCAATCACAGAGCTGCTGCGTCGTTTCGCTATCCGAGAAGATCGCGCCGAACTTGGCAATAACACTGGCGCTCGTTTCAAGTCAAAGCTGATAGACCCGCGAAAGGGGACTCCGGCCAGTTATATTGCAAAGTACGTCAGTAAAAACATCGATGGGCGTGGGCTGGGTGACACCGTCAGCAAGGAGACGGGTAAATCACTACGTGATAGTGCCGAGTACGTCACTGCATGGGCATCGTTGCACCGTGTTCAACAATTTCGTTTTTTTGGGATTCCAGGCCGCCAGGCGTACCGCGAGTTACGATTGTTCGCATCGCAGGCAACTCGTGCAATGAAAACCAGCAAACCGGGCGCTCCGGTACTTATGGATCCAAAACTGGACGCTGTGCTCGCTGCTGCTGATGTTGGCTGTTTTGCCACTTACATCATGAAGCAGGGCGGTGTACTTGTTCCCCGCAAAAATTACCTCATTCATACCGCCTACGAGCCGACAGTCGAACCAGGAACCTATGGCGATCACGGGATTCGTATTTATGGCATTTGGTCGCCAATCACCGGTAAGGAAAACAAAATATGCACGCATGTCCATACCTGGAAGATGGTGAAGAAGGCTCCCGCTAACCCAGGCGCTGAAAGCGCCGCCCAGGGCGACCCCGTCGCCCCTTGGACTCGTGGCAATAACTGTCCCCCAAACCAAAAAATCCGCAAAAAAAAGATGGTAACTGAGGTTGCTATAACCGAGATAATGACGCCTGGTGAAGGAACGGGATTGCTTGATGTGAGTAAACTACCCGCAAAAGAGCGCCGGGCTGTACTGAGAAGGATTACAGAGGATATCTATAACAAGAAGAAAGCGCAGGGCCACGTAGAATCACGCAATTACACCCCGCTTGAGGTCTTGTTGAGCGATTTTGCTTCATCTATTGGCATCGAACTTAGAGAATCCCAGGTTAATCATTTACTTAATGGTAAACGCATACGTTATGGTGATCGCATTTACTACGCGACTCACGATGGGGTGCTGCGCAGCATGGAACCAGAGAATTCAGATGTTCAGATTCGGAATGTGTGGAAACTGTTGAAAAAACACAATAAAGTAGATGTAGGTCACATCACAGACAATCCAGTAGGGCATTATTCCGACATGCTCAAAAATCTGGACCTTAGAGGATGGACTGTACTCTTTGGGGTAGATAAGAACAGGGGGTGAACATGTGTGACGATTATGATCAGCAAGAGGCGAATATTGCCAGCTTCCTGTCGAACAAAATTAAACGATGCATTAAATGTGGGCATGAGCTGGACTACAAAGAGAAGTTTTATTACACAGATCGAATTTGCAATCTCTGCCGCGGGCTTCAACCGTTCGATAGTGAGGACGTTCCGGAGGTTGAATCTGAGGGTAAGTCACCCCTTCCAATTATCAATCTCGATTTATCAAAGTATGAGGACAAAGGGCAGCAAAACAGGTCTGATTTTGAGAAGCAGGTCTTTAGCCGTTATCCTGAATGGCAATTATTACGAGAAAAAGCGGAAAAAGATTGGGACACAGCTCATCCATGGCCTGAAGGAATAACCGTTGTTACTGAAATTCCTAGTTATAGTGTAATTATTACTGATGAGCGTATAGCAGAGTTGATTAATCAGTATGATGCGAATGGGGCAGTGAGCATTAAAATTGAAGAGTTAATTTCATTGCTTTGGGAAGTAAGAGAGTACCGGAAGATTTAAATAAAAAAGCAACCCTCCAAGATAATAATTGAATCTCCAGCTCAGTTAAAAAATAACGTAAAGAGAGTGGGCTGGAGAAAATTGAAAAGTTAAGAGTTGTGGCTGAGTGACTACTAGGGAAGATTACCCATGTCCCATAGCGATGAATTACCCGGTACCCTCTGAAAAATAAAACCAAATTTCTGCTGAGCCCAAACAATAAACAATCCTTCAGATTGACCACATTCTGGACAATGGAGAGTGTTAGCTCGATGCAGTTCTGGATACCAAGAAAAGATAGTAAAGTGTAGACTGCATTTCATGCATTGGACTTTTTTCTCTGTATATTTAGCTGTTGTTTTTACTATCTTTTGCACATGAGCAATGCCAGCGTTCGTTATGCTTGATGTCGCCCCATCAAGGCTCATTAAACCAGCGTGCGCAAGTTCCAATAGCTCATCAGGATACTGTTTTGCTTCATTAGAATGAAAGTAAAAGATTTGTCCGCTAGCCTCGATAATAATTCCATCATCGGTTCTATTAATTAACACGGGGCTTTCGTCACATGCTGAAGCTAATAGAATCTCTGTTGCACGCTCAGAAATATCTTGACTTTTCCCCTCTGCTTTCAAAGTTTCAATGATAACTGTTGATAGTGCATGCATTTCATCGCTAGTTACTTGAGGTTGTGCAGGAAGCTTTCCTTTTTCAACCATGTCGTACACAGCATCGCGATGTCCTTTTAATTCTGCCCTGCTAAATCCTTTCGTCATATGCATCTTTGTATGAACAGATGAATGGCATAAAATACATATTGGTATTAGGTTGTCTTCATCATCTGAACCACCTTCGCTCTGCGCGACAATATGATGTATTTGAATTTGCAATGGTGAAAATCTTCTGCAAATACAGCAATGCCTAGCTGATTTTACAAGTATTTTGGCTGCAATGTTATCTGGAATTGGCATAGATACTCCGACTCTAAATGTTCTAACTACAATCGCTTAGTCTACAGGCCTATACTGGCCTTGACTCAGTTCATTACATAGCTAAGTTATGCGAAAATGATCCACTGTGCTACTAAATTGACACTGCCACCCCTTTGTGGAACTCCCTACTAGGTGTTCTGTCAATAACTGCACGGCGAGCGCCGGTATGGATAAAAAAACCGTCAGAAAGGACAGAGCTTGTGGGGAATATCGAAGAGTTAAGACGATATTCACGCCAGCAAAGGCAGGAGATCACTAACAGGTTGAAGAAAGCGCCCAGCGAAAGCTCAGATCAAGCATTTTTGCGCGCCGCACAAGAGTTGCGCATGTCGATTTATGATGCCTCTGTACTGTCGTGGGGTCCAAAGGTTATCGCTAGTAAAGACATGAGAATGACACAGGAAGAAGCAGATCAGCGCTGGAGTGAGCAGTTACAACTCGAAGCGAAACGTCGGGCAGAAAACTATGCTGCTGCGGTTGCTGAATACCTGAAGAAAAAGGCCGCTGCAGATTTGCAGTCAGAGATACGCGACGAGAAGACATAATCACCAAAGAAGTATCGTCAACATTGGCGATCAACTGCGCGCCTGCCGGAGCTACGTCGGCGATAAAATAGTGAGGTCGATTGCTGGTGGCGCTCACATTCTGAACAGCGGCAAAGTTCACGCTATCAGCAATAGCATTCTTCGACAGACAACCGTGGATGACGCTGGTAACAAATACAGACCAACAACCGAATAAATTGCAGTGTATGAACTGGTCATGCGCTGGAAGAAAGTGGTCAAATACAATACCAAAACTGAAGCTAGAGGTAAAGAATGGAATCAGCATATATCAGCTACTTCGAAGGGGGCGACGCAGCAGGACATTCTAATCTACAACGGAACGGTAGCCGTAGAGCACTGTATTGATGCGTGTATCAATACATCAGAGCTAAAAGATCAGCATTGCGACTTTAACGATTTCTTATTAAACAAGAGGCTATTTATGATAATAAAGTTAGTGTTGATTGATAAGTTAAGTGGTGAAATATTTAGACATAATAGCAGGAAAGGCAGGCCCCTTAATTTTAATAAAGGATGGCCTGCCTATAAGTAGAGTTATGAGGTTCGGGTTCTACTATGTGAAGAACAGCCCCAGCTGAATAATTTTAATCCTATGGAATTCCACTCATTAATTAATACTGGTGGGATGGATTCATTTAACTTAACATGACTCATTTTTTTTATCGTAGAAGAACATGCTTCAAGTAGTCCAGTACCAAAACCGTGTAGAGCTATACAGGAAGGTGTACATTCGCATTCTAGTTTTGCTAGGCAGCCTTTTCTTTTGAGATTTTGTGCTTTAAGAATAGCATCCCTCCAGAACGTGTCCTTATATTTTTCATCAATTTCATTTATTTTTTTTATTGTAAAGCCTTCTTTATGATCGAAGAATAGTTTTGTGATGGGAGAATGGCTAGTTAAAGCTTTAAGTTGTTCAAACGCTTTTAAATATTTTTCTTCAATGGTTTTATTATTTATGCATTGTCCAATTATTTCAACTGGTATCAAGGCTTCAATCTCATGAGATTCGATAGTGTAGTGTTTACAGATTGGTGAGTCACATCGATCGTTAAATTTTAATGCTGTAGAGCCGAATCCTGACTTGGGATGCTTCTTATCACTATCAAGTAAACATAAACAAAAAAAGCCTTCTGCAAGAATTTTGTCGAAATTAAGTTTTATGTTTGCTCCGCCACCATTACAAATGTCGAATTTGATATCCACTCCATTCATCTTGTTGTTATTTTGATAAAGCTTTGATATGGAACTATATAGTTTAAAGTCATTTATATCCTCACATAACAATTTTGTTGGTTGTATTTTTGATGAGTCGTTAAAAAATGAATAACCAACAGTAAAAAAATTATCTCCGGTTCTTTCTTCCTTAAAAGTGGAAGAAGAGTTTTTCATATCAACTTTGCAGTAGTAATTGAGTATGGTTTTTAACTGTTTGAATTCTCTGCTTTTTTGTATAAGATTGTGAGCTGTATTACAGGTTAAACTCCCTAACTCTTTGAAGTTGGAAACATCCCGGAGAAATTCAATGTCTGTCAATATTAAATGTTTACCTTCTCTGAAGGAACAAAAAAGATTGTTCAGGGATGAATGGTAAATAGCGTTATTAAGATCTATATTTTGTGTATTGATGATTTCAATTAACATATTAATTACCTGAGAAAAAACCTACTGGCCAATTAGTGAAGTATCCTTCATCATCAAAGGTTGCAGTAAAAGCAGAAGTTCCAGATTCTTTGTTTTTCTCAAATATCATAATATTTACATCGTCTTTATCGATTGTTTTATTTTGAATACACTCACCGATTGCATCAACCATAGATTGACTATGTGTTTCAAATATAAATTTAACATCTTTTTTTGACTCTTTTGTTGTATTGATTACTTTTGCAAAAAGATGAGCAACTTTTTCTTGGTACGCCGGATGTAAATGTAATTCTGGCTGTTCTATGACAAATATAACTTCATCATTTGTATTATCTTGACTATGAATTTCAAGCCAAATTGACATTATTATTGGTAGAACTTGAGAATATCCATACCCCATGTCGCTGATATTGTGCTCCTCATTGTCATTATCTGTCATGATTTTTATTGCATAATGAGAACCATCGGTGGTAACAAATGCTATGAATCCAAAGTGTTCATTTGTCCATTCCTGGAATGCATTAGTTTCCTCCTCAGAAAATGAGTTCAAAATCATGGCCAAATTGGAGCCTGTATGATCCATTTCCTCTACTTGTAAGTCTTGGAATCGATAAAATCGTTCAGTATTAGCTCTAATCGGTGCGAGATATTTTATTGATAAAAGTGATTTTGATAGACCATCATTTATAATTTCTGCAATTGAATTGTAGTGTTTTAATAAAATGAAAGGATGTAAAGTATTTAGGAAATCATTTAATACACTTGGGTCTTGAATCTTATTAATGAAATGGGCGTGATTTTTAAATAACTCTCTAACTCCATGTTCCAGTCTGTCCTTAGAATAACTTCTTATATCTAGGAGTTCTTTGTAAATATTTTCATGCTTGGTGTTGTGATGAAAGAAGCGGTGTATTTTTTTTGCGGCTTGTCTGCAAATTAATTTGTTATGTGAGACTTCTTTTTCTCTAAAAATACTTCGGGACATGTAAGCGATGTATTGTTCAATGAATTTCTTATTTATAACGACTTGGTCCTTCGAATTATTTTTCTTTGGTGTCTCAGAGATCCATGATAAGATTGGTAAAAATTTATAGTCCTTCTTTGAAGTCGCTTCAGCTTTGGTCTCCCAATAGAAATCTGGGCCGCTAGCATAAATCATAGTATACGCTTCTTCATAATTAGGTATGACTTGTATTGTCGAACCATCGATCTCAAAACTTACTGATTTTGCATAAGTTTTTTTATTTTGTTCAGCCAGTGCGATTTTCAAATTAAAGTCTAGGAATGGGAATAAATCTGCATTGTGAAGAGCCATCCAATAATTTCCTGGCGCAGTGTTAAGGGATAGGTCAAAATTTAATATTATAGTGTCATTATTATCACTGCTCTTACATATGGCCTCAGAAAAATTACCATAGTCGACATAGCGACCATACCATAGAACAGGGCCTGTAGTTGTTTCCTCAACTGACTGTCGTAATAGCGGGAATAATCGAATTAATGAACTTTTACCACTGCTATTTCGACCTAATAAAACTGTTAATGGCTTAAGATTACTATGAATAGACTGTGAGAAACTCCGTAAATTTTCAACGCCAAGACCTTTTAGCATATAATCCTCTTAATTAAAGAACTATCCTTCAATGTTTATAGTAATAAAAAAAGAACATTCAAGCAAAGCAATTATGATTTAGAAAATGGCATAAAATCTACTTGTAGTGAGTCAAGGTGTTTGATTTCACTCACATTGAGTAAGTGTAGTCGCTAGAGGGGCCTAGGTTTACGGACACCTCATGTTCTAAGCTTAAAAGTATATAAAACTAAATTACAATAAAATCAGATGCATGCAAATGCACTGAAATGCATAGTTTTTAAATCAACGTCATTCATCCGCAGGCCTTGTGTAAGTATCCCGCTTAATCGGACCATTCACTTTTAGAGATCTTCCGACATACTG
>NZ_JAPUEW010000095.1:0-35226 GCF_027492335.1 Klebsiella sp.
CATCATGGACGCCAACCCACTGGATGCCGCTGCCAGCCGCCCCGCAGGAGGTGAAGTGATGTCCAAGTGCAACGCTCTGCTTTATGCCATGGTGGTTGGCTTCGGCCTGGCTGCAGGTGTCCGGGTTTATATTGCCTGGGAATCATTAATCAATCTGGCGTGGGGTGCTATCAGTGCCTAAATCCCCCGCAGAACGCAAAGCCGCGCAGGAGGGAATGAGTTGTTTGGCTGGAAATGTGCGCATGGTAATGTGTTTCCTCTTATCCTCACCTGCTTAAGGGGGCGTAAAAGTGCTGTATACCGTGACGTTTAATGAGACTGGACGACAGGAAGATATTGAACTTGGCGATGATGTCAGGACAGGTGATTTGTTGTCATTAACGCTCGATGGAGTGAAAGATGACTACACGGTTACGACCGTAGGTGGGCCGATTATTGGCGATGTCTGTGTGCCATCAGTCATCCGGGTAAAAAAATATCAGAAATAATAATGTATAATCCCCTCCACACCAGAGGGGATTTTTTTATGTCGAAGTGGAACATTGCAGCCAAACCGAAGGAAGAACAGGACAAGGTTAACGTTGACCTTGCCGCTTCTGGCGTCGCCTACAAAGAGCGCATGAACATGCCGGTAGTGGCTGAAGTGGTCGCTAGAGAACAGCCTGAGCATCTCCGCGAATACTTCATGGAGCGTGTCCGCTACTATCGCGAACAAAGCATCCAGTTGCCGCGGGCATCCGATCCTCGTTACATCGAGATGGCCAGCCTGAACGAGAAAAAATAGCCTATGCTCGTTTTGCAATTTGGGATTTAGCCCGTCATAATTCTGATGTCAGCCTGAACAACTGACAACTTGCTTCCGGCGCCAAGTGGGGACACATGGCGCACAAAACCTCAAAGCAATACCAATCACCGATGGCGAAAGTCACCGGCGATTTCCTGCATTCTGCGTTTAGCCTCTTTGGAGGTGAAGCGTGAACTTCCCTCAAGAAGGAATCAAGCTGCATAACGGCAACTTTGCAGCCATAGGACAACACCTGCAGCCATTCCTTGCCAATGGCGACACCTACCGACTAATCCTCAAACCCTGGCGTGAAAAGCGCAGCCTTTCCCAGAACTCGCTGAGCCACATGTGGTACGCGGAGATTAGCGAATACCTCGTTAAATCCGGGCGCACCGACGCGACACCAAAATGGGTAAAACGCAACCTTAAGAAGACCTATCTGGGGTCTGTCGAAGTGACTTACACCGATTTTGTGACTGGTGAAAAGACCACCACATGGGAGCCCATTCATACCTCCGATCTGGATACCGGAGAAATGCACATTTTCCTCTGCAAGGTAGAGGCGTGGTGCGCTCAGTTTGGGTTAGCCCTGACAATTCCTAACGGCTGCGAGTATCAGCAACTCCAGCAGAAGCAGGAGTCGTGATGAGCTGCCTTCTCGCGAAAGTCATTGAGCGCGGCATCTTCCGCGTTCCCGCACGCCGCAAGCGCAAGGTCGAAGTGAAACCTTCTGATATCCCGACACTGAAAGACTATACCGCCCGCCTGGTCGATAAGAAGTGGCTCTGCCTGAGGGCAAGGAGGCCACATGCGTAAACCAGCACGCCGTAAATGCGCCCACTGCCGCGAGTGGTTCCATCCGGCCCGGGAAGGGCAGGTGGTATGCAGTTTTGAGTGCGCCAGCGCGATCGGCAAAGAACAGACCGCAAAAGCCCGAGAAGTCGCAAAGCAGAAGGCGTTGCAGCGCCAGCGCGAAGCTGAGAAAGAAGGCCGACAGCGCCGAAAAGCCAAGCGTGAGTCATTCAAAACAAAGGCTCAGTGGGATAAAGAGGCTCAGTCCGCTTTCAACCGGTACATCCGGATCCGTGATGATGGAAAGCCGTGCGTCAGCTGTGGCAATCCACTCATCGGCAAGAGCAACTACCTCACCGGCAGCGCCATTGACGCCAGCCACTACCGTTCCCGCGGCGCGGCGTCGCACCTTAAATTCAATGTGTTCAACGTCCACTCCGCCTGCACCCGCTGCAACCGGCAGTTGAGTGGCAACGCCGTTGAATACCGCATTCACCTGATCGAACGCATTGGGCTGGACCTCGTAGAGCGCCTTGAGGCTAATAACGAGCCGCGCCGGTTCGACATTCCCTACCTGCAGCGCATCAAATCCATATTCACCCGCAAAGCCCGCGCGCTGGAAAAACGCCGCGCCCGCCGTCAGGAGGCAGCATGAGCCATGACGTTATCGAATGCATCCGCGACCGCTGGAAAAAGCTCCGTCTCTTGCGTGGTCGCGGCACCGTGCTGGTTGACTACCGCATATTGAGAAATTTCGTTCGCATCTATCAGACCCTGGGAGAGACAGTATGAAAAAAGAAAACGAAAAAGTCTGGTCTGAATTAGCCAGAGTTCCTCGGCGATCATTTTTAGGTAAGCATCGTCGGCTTACTCCATCTCAAAATCGCTGGGTTAGATCCCTTCTTAATCACTGGGGCTCTGTATTTGGGGGAAGTGGAACTGAACACCTTTCAGGTGGTGGCGGGATGTGGTCAATGATAATAACCGGGTGGACTGGGGAGCAGCAGGAAAAAATCACTGATGTTCTCGCCAGGCTTCGCAAGATGGGTTACGAAGGTGCAAACCTCATAGTCATGGCAAAAGCGCTTCTATGGCCTAAAAAATCACTATCTGACATCATCAGTAATGCAATTGATCAGGATGAAGCTGACTTTATGGAGGCAATAATCCTTAAAGCGTTTCCAAAAGAGACGATGATTTACACCATTGGTAAAAACTACTACAAAAGCCGGCAGCCAATGGTTGATATGGCCAGATGGATGCAATATCACTACGCGCCATTTCTTACCGAAAAGCAGTGTATCGATAGGGTGAGGTGGTGCGTTGAGTTGTTTAACTCTGCTGTCTATTTCACACTTTGTGCAGAACTTAGCATCGAAAATGAGGTTAACGTGAAAAAAGACTTGAAAATAAGTTTTGAAACTGCATAATTCATGTATGCTCGGACGTCAAAGGCGAAAGAGCGAGGTGAAAACAAATTGGTCGGCAAGCCATCAGTAAAAAGCAGTAAGACAGCGGCAGTCTTTAAAAGCAACGTGACGGCTCGAAAGTGAGCAAAAATCCAAGCCCGAGGTTAACGCCTTGGGCTTTTTCGTTTCTGGAGGGTAGAGAAATGATGAAATAAAGCGGTCAGACCGTCTATTCAAGCCACAGTCATGATGCGGCCCCGAGTCTCCGAGTAGAGAGCCAGACGCAGGTCCGAACTGCGGCATACCGCTGGTTAGGGTTAATGAGGAAATGGGTATGCCGGCAAAGCAGCACGAATGCCAAACGTGCACCGGTTATAAGCGGCGATGATGCGACAGGGACTCAAGGGCATGGGCGCGGACCACTGCGAGAGTGTGGTTGTGCAATCCGGTCAGGGCTCTTGAGTGAATGCGTTCTGCACGACACGTTGAAGCTCATACGCGAGAGTCCTGACTCGATTATCGAATCCCGGCAACTGGGAAATCAGGCCACAGAGCCAACGCCTTACCCTCATTGTCAGCCATTGCGCTGACTTTTTTATTTTCAGGCCCGCGGGAAAACTCATCGATACGCTTCGTTGTTAAATCCAGCCTGACGGGCCTGACCCTTTTCAAACACACATAGCGCCAACCGGAAATACCGGAGGTGAGAGATATGCGTATGCCCTACAAACAAGATTTCATCGCCGCTCTGCTGGCAGCTAAGGAGCAGGGCATCGGCGCAATGCTGGCGTTCATCATGGCGTACCTTCGTGGGCGCTATAACGGTGGCGCTATGGCAAAGACCCTTATTGACGCGCTGATGTGCGCAATGATTGCCTGGTTCGTTCGTGACCTGCTCGACTTTACTGGACTAAGCAGCAACCTCGCTTACATCGCCAGCGTCTTCATCGGTTATATCGGTACGGACTCGATCGGTAATTTGATTAAGAAAATTGCTGCCAGAAGAGCAGGGGGTGGTGATGCAGGAACTCAATAAGCAGCGTAAAGCATTCCTGGACATGCTCGCCTGGTCTGAAGGTACAGACAAGGCCGGTCAGCCGACAAAGAATCGTGGCTATGATGTGATTGTTGGTGGTTCGTTGTTCAGCAATTACGCCGACCATCCCCGCAAACTGATCACATTAAACCCTAAACTAAAATCCACGGCCGCCGGGCGGTATCAACTGCTTGCCAGATGGTGGGATGCGTACCGGAAACAGCTTGGGCTGAAAGACTTCTCTCCAGCCTCACAGGACCAGGTGGCACTGCAGCAAATAAAAGAACGTGGCGCGCTGCCGCTTATCGACAGCGGGCAGATTCGCCAGGCTATCGACCGCTGCAGCAATATTTGGGCATCATTGCCCGGCGCTGGCTATGGCCAGTTTGAGCATAAGGCAGATAACCTGATCTCAAAATTTAAAGCCGCTGGCGGCGTTGTCGCAGATATACAACCATGAGCCGATTAACCGCCATTATCAGCGCAGTTGTTATCTGCCTGATTGTGTGCCTTGGCTGGCTGGCGATGCATTATCACAACGCCGCCAATCAGCAGGAAACTCGAGCTGAAACAGCAGAGCAACAGGCAACCAGCGCGCAGGCAATCACCTCAAACGTCCTGACCACCATGACCATATTCAACTCCATCGTTGAGGCCAATCAGCATGCAAAAGAGCAGATCGCACTGGACGCATCGGGAGCCGCGTCAGATATCAAAGTGGCTGTTGCGAATGATGATTGCGCTCCCCGTGATATTCCTGCTGGCGCAGTTAAGCGGCTGCAACAATTCGCGGACAGTTTACGTCAAAGTGCCGGTGGTCCCGTTACCGTCCGGCCTGACGACTGACACCCCGCAACCGAAAATCCCTGACAACCTGACGTGGGGCCAGAGCCTGGATTTAAACGTCAGTCTGCTATCAGCGCTTGGACAGTGCAACCGGGATAAGGCCGATATCAGGCAAGCTGAGAAGCAACGAGTCTCGCAGTAGAGCTGTTATTTATAAAATTCTGCAAATGGTGTCTGCAAAGCGCCATTGACAGAGTTTTATGAAAGTTTCATGCACTACCGGTTAAATAATTTCCCGGTGAGTATTCGAGCAACCCAGAGGAATGTTCTGTATGGCTGATTTTGAAGACCGCAGACCATACCCTCCCGTCAACTTCACTGGCGAAAACTGGCTGCCGTATACCCGGCTGATCCCTGCTACCGAAATCGGAGAATGGGTAAATCAGAACATCCTCTCCGAAGACGGACGAATCCATAACCCTGACCATACGCACTTGCTCGATGCTGATGTAGCGTTTATGTGGGCCTCTGGCTCATTTGCCAAAAGCGGGCGCATTGTGCTGGGTCAGTGTGAACAGGTAATGATGCGCGCTGGCGGCTGGCAGAAAGCCAGAATGGAACAGCAGATGCATGAATGTTTCGGTCGCATACCGAAGTTCATCATCACCCTGGCGGCCGACTACTGCGAACAATGCAACGACGTCGAATTCTGCGCACTGGTTGAGCATGAGCTCTACCACATAGCCCAGGCTACCGACGAATTCGGCGCGCCGAAGTTCAACAAAGAGACCGGAATGCCGGTGCTGAAGCTTCGCGGCCATGATGTCGAAGAGTTCGTTGGGGTGGTCCGGCGTTACGGTGCCAGCAAAGACGTGCAGGAAATGGTGGATGCGGCGAACAGACCGGCGGAGGTTGCTCATATCGATGTTGCCAGGGCGTGCGGGACGTGCATGCTGAAGCTGGCGTGATTTTCTTGACTGATTATGACAGGCGGTAAGTGATGGCAGCATTAAAAGGTGAAGTTAAAGCTTTTATCGTTCAATCGCTTGCATGCTATGACACACCATCTCAAGTGGTCGATGCTGTCAAAAAAGAATTTGGTATAACCATCACGCGCCAGCAGGTGGAATCACACGACCCAACAAAAGCGAACGGCAAAGGGCTTGCCCAGAAATGGGTTGATATGTTCAACGAAGCGCGAGAGCGATTTCAGAAAGAGATAAGTGACATTCCGATAGCGAATAAAGCCTATCGACTGCGCGCTTTGAATCGTATGGCCACCAATACCGAAACCATGCGCAACTACGGATTAACGGCACAGTTGATGGAGCAAGCAGCAAAGGAAGTAGGGGATGCCTACACCAACAAACATAAAGTAGAGCATTCAGGTGGTGTCGCGGTGAGTTCGGTTGCATCGGTCATGGACGAGATAGGAGACGAAGACCTGTAAGGAGTCGCTGTGTTAACTGAAAAGCAGAAAGCGCTCCTGAAGAACAGGTTCTGGCGTCTCAATCACCTGTACAAAATCAAAGATAAAAACGGGAAGTGCGTAACGTTCAAAATGACTCCGGAGCAACTGGAGTATTTCGACGGCATGCATGACCGCAACGTAATACTCAAGGCTCGCCAGCTCGGCTTCACCACTGAGGTTTGCATCATTCAGCTGGATCTCGCGATCTTCCATAGAAAAGAATGCGCCCTGATCGCTCACTCCCTCCCGGATGCCGAAAGGCTATTCCGCAACAAAACACAGTTTGCCTATCAGCGGATGACCGACGATATCAAGCTGGCTAATCCTCTCGTGAAAGAGACGACCAGCGAATATGTCTTCGCGAAAGGTGGGAGCGTAACGGTATCGACCTCGTTTCGAGGCGGCACACTGTACAGCCTGCATGTCTCGGAGTTCGGGAAGATTTGCGCTAAGTATCCAGAGAAGGCTAAGGAGATAGTTACCGGAGCCTTCGAAGCCGTGCCTCTTGGGGGTGTAATTACTCTGGAGAGTACGGCAGAGGGGCGGGCTGGTTATTTCTATGACTACTGCAGCGAAGCCGAGAAGGCGTTGCTCCAGGGTAAAGAGCTGTCCAACCTCGACTGGAAGTTTTTTTTCTTTTCGTGGTGGAAGAATCCTCAATACGCGATCGACCCCGTAGAGCCTCTACCGCAGCGTCTGGTTGATTACTTCGCTGAGATGGAGGCGAAACACGGCGTTATCGTCAACGATCGCCAGAAGGCCTGGTACTTCGCCAAAGAGAAAACTCTTGGCGATGACATGAAGCGCGAATACCCGACCATTCCGGCCGAGGCGTTCCAGCAGTCTGTCGAGGGCGCGTACTACGCCAAGCAGTTCCGCTGGCTCTATACCAATAAGCGGATCGGACAACTTCCCGATAACTCACACCTCCCGGTTCATACGTTCTGGGATATCGGCGTGGGCGACTCTACGGCTATCTGGTTCGTCCGCGAGGTTGGCGAAGAGTTCCACGTCATCGATTACTACGAAAATTCCGGCGAGGGCCTCCGGCACTACATGAAGGTGCTGAAAGACCGCGGCTATGAGTACGGCGAGCACTGGGGACCGCACGATATCGAAAACCGCGAGTTTGCCGCTGATGCGAAGTCCCGCAAAGAGCTGGCGCGCGAGGGATACGAAATCGACGGGCAGATGTACTCGATGACATTCAACGTTGTACCAAAAACAAGCATTGATACCGGCATTGAGTCCGTACGTGAAATTCTTCCTCGTTGCGTATTTGATGATGAGAAATGTGCTGAAGGCATATCCCACCTCGAAGGCTACCGCAAGGAGTGGGACGACAAACGCGGCTGCTGGAAAGATAAACCTCTTCATGACTTCACATCGCACGGCGCGGACGGTTTCCGCTACTTCGCCGTGGCTAAGAACAACAATATCGTACATCAAGGCATGTTGGTGCGTTCGCGCTGACGGAGGACATCGTGACCGAAAGTGAAATGAAACAACAGCGCGCCAGTAACTCCGGCATCGAACGGGAGCGCAATAAAAACCTGTCGATGCTATTTAACGGAACCAGCAACACGAAGCGGCAGCGGCTCTACCAGGAGTTCGGATATCCGCAGCACCTGGCGTTTGATGACTTCTATCGGGCGTATCGGCGTAACGCGGTGGCTGGCGCTGCTGTAACTCGAATGGTCGACGGCTGCTGGGAGGACTTCCCGGAGGTTTACGAAGGCGATCAGACGAAGGACGCATCGAAGCAGACTCCGTGGGATAAGCGCGTTAACAAGCTGCTTAAGCGCTGCTGGGAACAGATTAAAGGCGCCGATCGCCGCAACCTTGTTGGCCGGTACTCTGCAATCCTGATTCAGATTAAGGACAACAAGCCGTGGAATGAGTCCGTGGACTCAGTGGCGGTTGGTCGACTGGAGGAAAAGGCACTCGTTAAGCTTATTCCTGTATGGGAAGCTCAGTTAGACCCGACAGCATGGGACGACGACCCGAATAGCGAGTCGTTCGGGGAAGTGACGATGTACTCGTTCACCGAATTGCCAGTCGATGGAAACTTAGACGCTCGACCTGGTCGGATCATCAATGTGCATCCGGATCGGGTAATCATCCTGGCTGAAGGCTCTGATGATGGCGTAATGACGTCCGGGAAGTCGCTGCTTGAGGCCGGCTTCAATAAGCTGCTGGATATCGAGAAAGTGAGCGGCGGGGCATCTGAGGGCTTCCTGAAGAACGCCAGCCGCCAGCTGAACTACTCATTTAGCGAAAAGACGAATTTCTCGGCGCTGGCAAAAGCCCTAGGTGTCGCTGAGAACCAACTCGCCGAAGCACTGGATCAGCAAGTTCGTCGGCTTAACGACAGCACCGACAGTGCCAGCTTTATGCAGGCCGGTACCGCCGAGGTGTTGAGTGTTGCCGCGGCTGACCCCGAGCCTACATGGCGAACAGCGTTGTGCGAGTTTTGCGCTACCGTGCCGATCCCGGTCAAAGAGCTGATTGGCATGCAGACTGGCGAACGTGCCAGCACTGAGGATGCCAAAGGGTGGGCCAAAACAAGAATGAGTCGCCGTAAAGGCTTTCTTACTGACGTGATCACGGATGTTGTCTCGCGCTTCTGGATGCTGGGTATTATCCCTCCCTCGCAGGGAGAAGAAATCACCGTGGGTTGGTCTGATCTGCTGGCGCCGAGCCAGGCAGAGAAGATTGCCAACATGGACAAGCTCGCCGACGTGGCGGTGAAATCGACGAATGCCTTTGGCCGTTCTGCTATCACTGAGAACGAAATTCGCGCTGCTGGCGAACTGCAACCGCTACCTGAGCTTGATGATGAGGATCTGCCAGATGGCAACAAACCAAAACCTGATCCTCTGGCCGACCCTCAGTCAGAAGCCGAAAAGCCCGGTGATACCACGGTCGAAAGTTGACCCAACAATGTCACGTAAGTCCGTCAGCAAGATGGAGCGCGACATTGAGGATCGGTATTACGCGATAAAGGTGGCGCTGAAAGCCCTGTTCGACCAGCGCCTGACCGGGCGAGAGATTGAGGTTAACAGCCACAACTGGCATTTTCTGAGCCACGTTAACGGCGAAGACCCGACGCTTTACCAGGTGAGTGCTGGTCGGTTTATCTACGATATGACGCCGCAGGAGTTGGCGGACCTGCTGAACATCGTTCAAACCATACTGGATGATTACCTGCTGGAAGGTGGCGAGCAAAACCTTTGGGCGATGGACTATGTCACCAAGGAGGCGCAGCGCGGCACACTGGAAGCCTTCAATAACCTGTCACAGCAGTCCCAGTTTTACGCTAGCCAAACGACTCTCGCGCAGTTACTGAGCAGCCCGGCATACCAGAACCAAATAGCGGCCGCGTACATCAGCACCTACAGCGACTGGAAGCTGGAGAGTGATCGGGCACGCGGTGACCTGGCGAACATCATCGCGGATGCCGTTGGCCGGGGAGTGAATCCTCGCGAAACGGCTCAGGTGATAAGCAAGCGTCTCGATGTCTCAATGAGCCGCGCCAAGAACATGGCGCAGACCGAACAGGTCGGTGCGCTGAGGCAGGCGCAATGGAACGAAACGGACTGGGCGGCGGATCGGCTTGGGCTGAAAACCGGCTTACTGTGGTTATCAGCGCTCAAACCGACCACGCGCAGTTGGCACGCCAGCCGTCACGGCAAGGTTTACACCACCGAGCAGGTGCGGGACTTCTACGCCGAGAATGGCAACCGCTACAACTGCTATTGCAGCCAGATTCCGGTCCTGCTCAACGACGACGGCAGCATATTCAACAAAGGGCTGGCTGAGAAGCTGGCGAAAGAACGTGAACAGTGGCCCAAAGCGGCCTGAATAACTGAGGACGCAGCGTGAAGCTATCCAGCATCCACGTTAAATCCTTGGCAATTAACGCCTCCAACATTTCAACGACAACCATCAACGGTCAGGAACACTACGTCATTCGTGGTGCGGTTCCCATCGTCGACAACATTGTCATGAATGGTGGGCTTTATCCTGCCGAGGAGATTAACAACAGCTACCAGACGATGGAAGGCAAGCTGATGCCTCTGCCGCATCCGATGGTAGATGGCAAGTACGTCAGCGCCAATGACCCGCGGGCCATTAACAGCTATCACGTCGGGGCGTGGGCGCAGAACGTCAGCAAGTCAGGCGATCAGGTCGTCATGGACGTCTATATCAATAAGGCTGTCGCCGAGACAAAGTCGGACGGTAAACGCCTGATTAACCGTCTCGACGAGATGATCGCCGGGACTAACGTCGACCCCATCCACCTCTCTACTGGGTTACTCACCAACAAAGAGAAGAAGTCAGGTGAGTCGAAGGGCAAGAAGCATTCGTGGATCGCCCGCAATATGAAGTTTGACCACATCGCCATCCTGCTCGATGAGCCGGGTGCCGGCACTCCAGAAGAGGGCGTCGGCATGTTCGTCAACGCAGACGGGCAGGAGGGTGAAGTCGAAACCGCCAGCCTCGTCGAAGCCGCTAATAACATGAAGGACAACTGGTGGGACAGGGTTAAATTTTTCATCAGCAACGCTTCCGAAATGTCATTCGACGATATCTACCAGGCGCTGCGGATGTCCATCAAGCAGGACGACAAAAAATGGCGGTATGTCGTCAGCGTCTGGCCTGACCATTTCGTTTACGAAGAAGACGGCGATAACACCAAGTCGAAGCTCTTCGATCAGAAGTACCTCATCACTGACAAGGTCGTGACGCTCGTCGGAGACCCTGTCGAAGTCGTGCGCAAACCAACTGAGTACGAAGTCAAAACCAACGGAGAAATAAACCCGATGAAAGAGAAGATGATCGCCGCGCTTAATGCCGCCGGCGTAAAAACCGAGGGGCTGACCGACGATCAGGTCTGGGATGCCTACAACCAGCAGGCTCAGAAGAAATCGGGAGGCGGTGACCCGGGCCAGCCCCAGATTAATTCTGACGCGATTACCGCGGCAGTGAATCTGGCAATTAAGCCACTCACCGATGAGATCGGCACGCTGAAAACTCAGTTGCAGGCCAACGCTGAGAAAGACCTAAAAACCAAGCGTGATGCGGTTAAAACAAAATTCCCGTTCATGACAGAAGCGGCGATCAACTCACTGGCCGGCGAAGCACTGAACGACATGTATGCGCAGTGCCAGAGCAGCACCGGTCTGAATCCATCATTCCAGCAGGTCAATGCTGAAGATGACCAGTGGAAAGACTACGACCTTAATGCTGGCATCGATCAGGAGGAAAAATAATGGCTAACGTCATCTATCGCGGGCCGGTCGAACGCGAACCGGAAACCATAAACCTGCCGGTTGTGGCAGCGTCTAACCCTGGTATCGCGGTCAAGATTACCTCCGGAAAACTGGCCGTGGCTACCGACACCACCGGTCGCTGGTTCATTCTTGGCAATCGTCGCTTCATCGGCCAGGCAATCACCACTGCATACGCAGCGAACGAAACCGGCGTGGCTTACCGCGTAGAAGGCGAACAGGAATATAACGTTCGCCTGGCTGCAGCTGCCTACACCGTAGGCCAGGAACTTACCGTCGGTGCCGGCGGTGTGTTCAAAGCGGCCGCAACTGGTAATCAGGTCGTCGCAACGTTCGACGAAAAAGCAGGGCGCACTCTGGCGGCGGAAGGCTTTGCCGACGTGGTGATCCTCTCCACTCCGTACGCCAAGGCATAAGGAAAAATACGAATGTTAAAGTTCACCAAACAACAGCAGGCGCTGATCCTTAACGCTCGCCGCCGCTGGGATATGATGCAGCGCAACATGGCTGCGCAGCATGGCTTTGCGGTCAACGACGCAAATGGCCAGTTCATCGCCTTCGATGAGCTCGTTGGTAACGCATCGGTGCTGCCGAAAGACGTCTGGGGCGAATGGGACCGTTCGGCTATCACCGTCCAGCGTGATGTGCTGGCGGTGTTTAATGACCTGGCTTCCAGCGTCTCCCGCCCGATGGCGCTGGGTAAGATCGTCCATTACTTCATGACCCTGTCCGACTCCGGTGATGTGAATATCAGCCTGGATGGTCGCGGCAAGGCGAAGGGCGATCAGCCGGTAATGGATTACGAAGGTACGCCGCTGCCGATCATCGACAGTGAGCTGACATTCGGCTGGCGCCAGATGCTGGCAGCTCAGACTGAAGGTTATTCGCTGGATAGCGACGCCATTTCCAACCATCAGCGCAAAGTCGCTGAGAAGCTGGAAGACATGGTGCTGAACGGCGATCCGAATATCAACGTTGGGGGCGCGACCATTTATGGTCTGCGTACAGCTCCTAACCGCGGAACCGGCACTCACGGCCTGACCCTGAACGGTGCCAGCGGCGCGCAGTGGGTCGCAGCTATCTCCAACCTGATTAACCTGCTGCATAACGAAAACTTCTATGCGCCGGTGACGATCTACCTGAACTACAAAGACTGGTTCTACGCGTCGGTTAACGACTATGCCGCTAACTATCCGAAGACCATCCTGTCCCGCATCATGGAAATTCCTGGTGTGGCCGCTCTGGTTCCGGCCTCCAAGGTTCCGACAGACGAGCTGCTGGGTGTGGTTAAGCGCCCGGACGTAGTGCAAATCCTCAACGGTATGCCGATGACCATGCGTCCTAAGGCGCGCCTGAACCCTGAAGACGATTACGTCTTCTCTGTGCTGGCTGCCGCTGCGCCGCAGTTCAAACACGATGCAAACGGCCAGGCGGGCTACGTCCAGCTGACCAAAGCATAATCAATGGGGCTTCGGCCCCATCTTTTTTACGGAGGCCGCATGGCTGGTAAAGAACAACAATGGCTGCTCACCCATGACAGTCACGAACTGAAAAAGGGTGATGTCTATAAAGGCGAAACTCTTCCGCTCTGGCTTGCAGGTAAAGCCATTCCGGTTGGTGACCAGGTTCTGGAGGTAGCGACACCTGCCGACCTGCAAAAGCTGCAGGCTGACCTCGACGAGGCCAATGGCAAGGTAGCGTCACTGGCTGAAGCCAACGCCAAGCTGCAGGCTGACCTCGACGAGGCTCAGAAGCAACTGGCTGATCTGCAGAAGAAGGCGAAATAATCATGGCTGACCCAATCACAGCGGCAGACGTGCAGGCGTTCCTCGGTGAGTTGGGTTATGCCATTCCCGGCGCGCTGCTCGATCCGATTCTCTGCGTGGTCAATAAAATTATCCCGTGTCTCGATGGCGCGGGATACGACGAATGCAGTGCAAAGATCATCCTGATGTATGCCGCTGCGCTCATGGCGACGTCATCCGGTGCCCGGCGAATAAAATCGCAGGGGGCGCCATCAGGAGCGTCCCGCTCGTTTGAATATGGCGACGACAGCATCACCTGGCTGCGCGACTCACTGGCTCAGCTGGATACCAGCGGCTGTACCGGCGAGCTGCCGATCAGCGCTGGTAACAGCGTTGGCCTGTTTATGGTCGTTGGTGGCTGCTAATGGTCTGGATTTCAGTACAGCAGCGGCTACCGCGGACGTTTACGAGGGTGTGGGTCATGACCGATACCGGCGAGCAAACCACGGCGTATGTGAAAAGCGACGGTGAGTGGTTCATCAACTGCGAGCGCATCCGGGCTACAGGCGCAATCGTGCTGCGATGGAGGGAATAACCTTGAGCTCGACAGCTTCATGGTCATACAACAAGCCATGCACGCTCTGGAAAAGGATTCGAGATGCTGATGGTAGTGATACTGATGGCGGCGGCCAGCCGTATGGTTTCCAGCCACCAATAAATATCATGTGTGACTACATTGGCGGTCTTTCGTCAAAACTCAGCGAGCTGGGGCAGGGGATTGTAGTTAAAAACACCTTCTTCACCGCTTACGCTGATGCCGAGAAGGGCGATTACATCCTTATCGGAACCAGCATGGATGCCAACCCCTACAACACCAAAGCGGACGAAATAAGGGCATTCACACAGTGGAACGATACCCTTAATGGCGTTGAAGATGACTGGGCCATTATTACGGGGGACTGATTATGGGCGCTAAAGTTCGTGGCATCCGCCAGGCTAAGGTCAACCTCGACCGCATCATTAAAGATGTTCAGGGGCGCAAAGTTGTGCGCGCGTTGCAGTCGGCGATGCTTATCGGCAGCGCGCAGGCATCACTATACACTCCGATCGACACGTCGACGCTCATCAATAGCCAGTTCCGGGAAATCACCGCTAACGGCGTGCGAGTGACTGGGCGCGTTGGCTACACGGCTAACTATGCGGTGTTTGTTCATGACCCTGAAGTGAAGCAAAACTTCCGGCGCGCATCGGCGAGAAAAGAGTTCTTAACGAAGGGCTTCGAGGATACCCGCAGCCAGATTGATGCGGCGGTTAAAAAGGAGCTTTCGCTATGACACCTGCGATGTACATGCGCCTGAAGGACCTGTTTGTGGCTGAAGGATTAACGGTTGGCTTTAAGGTGCAATGGCGGCAATGGCGCGACACAGGCAAAGACGCCGATCAGTTCATCGTGTTCCGGCCGTCCGGCGGTACCAATATCGAGTACGACCGCGGCGGCGACTGGTATGTGATGGTCGACGTCATTTCTTCGAAAGCGAATCCTGATGCTGCGGACGCCGCGGTAAATGCCATCGTCGAGTATATCAGCGCGCAATCCGGCGCCGATGATTGCGTCGGCGCGCTGCGGCTTGTCGGCAATGTCCCGGCTGCTATACCAACTGAAGAGGGCCGGTTAGTAACCCGGCTGCTCGTCTCCTGCACATACGGGGAGTAAGTATGATTTATCCCTTTGATGCGTCCTATGCTCAGGAAGTGCTGAGAAAACATTATCAGTATGCGGATGTCCTCGCTAATCCCCGCGAAAGTCTTGCTGCAAAGACGGCTGGGCTCATTGCTCACGACGGACACCTCTCGAAATGGGATGGCGATAAAAGCACGTCAGAAATTCGCCGGGAGTTGTCGAGAAACATCGAAGATATTGAAACCAGGGCGGCATAAACCGCCAGAATCACCCATCAGGCTGCCATCAGGCGGCCTTTTTTATTTGAGAGGTACACATGCAAGGCTGTGCTAATGATACCGGCAAGCTGATTGGTAAGGTGGCCGTGCTACGCATGGCTTTTGGCTGTGCTGATACCGTTCCGGCCCTTTCCGAATGGAAACGTCTGGGCGCGCTGACCACGAAGGGCTTTGACTACTCCATGAATACCGTCACCTCTGAGGCCGACGATACGAAAGGTCTGGTTGAGAACCTGGTTAACAACATGGATTTCACCATTTCCGGTGAAGGTGAATTCCGTAAGCAGGATAAAACTACGGAAGTCGGCGCCATCGCTATCTCGAAATATATTTTCGATGAAGTGCAGGCTGGCCGGCAGCCGACGGTCTGGGTCCGCTTCGACTTTGTTGGTGAAGATGCCGGGACCTACATCATGGGGTATTTCAACACCACCTCATGGTCTGGTGATTTCGGCACGTCCGATATTTCCACCTTCTCCGGTGAGTGGAAAGTTGCCGACGCGGACACCGTCGTGTTTGAGGTGGCTGGCCCGGCGCTGGCATTCACCACGAACCTGACGGCGACCAAATCCGTTGCGACCGGCTCCGCTCTTAACATGCCGGTTGTGGTGGAAGGCGGTACGTCTCCATACACCTATGTGTGGAAAAAAGACGGCGCCGTCGTCAGCGGGCAAACCACGGCGACCTTCAACAAAGCCAGCGCCGTGTCTGGTGACGCCGGGGTTTACACCTGTGAAGTCACCGACTCCGCAGCGACGCCAGTCAAAATCACCTCGGTGGCGTGCACAGTCACGATCAGCTAACCACATCGTGAATAGTACAAAGGGCGTTGAGGCGCCCTTGATACTGTTTATGGAGCTACTATGACCCCCATTAAAGAATTAGGCGAATGCCTTATCGGTACCGATGACCGGGAATTCTTTTTCCGGCCGTCATTCAGGGCTATGGCGCGCATCGGCGAGCCTGCTGAAATCGTCCAGACGTTCTATGACCTGTGCAACGATGAGGCGACGCCATTAGTGCAGCGCGCAGCAGAGGCTTATATCCACAACGAGTACAGCCGGCTTCCTGATTGCGTGCTGCGATACATTCAGAGCAGACTCCTGTCACGCAAAGCAATCATGGCCGCGCATACGGTACTGACAGCATGTTGCGACGACGATATCGGCGATCTGGTTGGCTGGATGAAGCCGGCTAAATCACGGAAGCGCGGCTTTGTCTGGCGACCGGGCAGCATGCCTCCGGAGAATATGGTCATTGTCGCGCAAAACCTGATGATGCACGGCATCATCGGCAAAGCGAAAGTGCGCAAGCTGCAGCGTTACGAAACGAACGAGACAACCGTAGAATTCCGCGCAGCCGACTACATCATGGCGGCCCGCAACCATTTCGGCATAAGCCGGGAAGAGGCCGAGAATCTCACGATGACAGAGTTCGCCATGATGATCAACGCCAAATACCCGAACCAGAAAGGCTTCACCAGGGAAGAGTACGATACGGTCATGGACGAAGACGATCGCCGGTGGCAGGCGATGATGGCTAAGCAGAACTCATGACAAACCCCAGGAAGAATTAACCCCGTCACTAACCGAATATCAGCCTCGCAAACGCGGGGCTTTTTTACATCTGTCAGTTCGTGAATGGCTATTGCAGCGTCACTTCTATCGCGCCTCGCACGCGCATTTAACACAGAACCTTTCAGGATGACCCTTGAGGATGCCGGCGGCTGTCGGTGCCTTCTGTGGGCCGGTTTCCTGTGCGACAAGGTTCATCACTAAAAGGTAAACCGATATGAAATATCCTACCGTGTCAGTAAATGGCGTGTCCGTTCGTGTAGACGACGAGGGGCGCTTCAACCTTAACGATCTTCATGCAGCGGCTGTGGCGGAAGGCAAAGCCAACGAATCACAGCGACCCGGTGAATTCCTTAAAACAAAGCAAGTAAGACGGTTTGTGCAGGCCCTGAGCGATGCGAAGAAAATCGCATCGGTATTAACCATCAAAGGTGGACCACTCCAGGGGTCATGGGGTCTCGAATTAATTGCCATCCGTTATGCTGCGTGGCTTAACCCATTATTCGAGATAAAGGTATACGAGACATTCCAGATGCTGATCCGTAATGGCATTGATGCTATGTCCCGCCTGAACAAAATAGACCATATCATCAACACCGAAACCAAAGCGATTAGCCAGTGCGCCAGCCAGATGGCTAAATGGGGCGTTGGCGGCCGCAAGCAGCTACTGCATGCTGCGCGCGACCGGGCCGCTGATGAAGTTCAGTTGTATTTGCCGGGTATCGCATAAATTTGGAATAGCCCACTCCAATGGGCTTTAATCTGGAGATGGATCATGTACCTTCATATCACATTAAATTCAGGTCGAACGATGCACGGCGGCATGACTCAGTCCACAATCGAGGTTGTAGAAGCTTCCTACGGGGTAAGGTCTGGTCGCCATGAGGGTGAACAACCAGCGATATCATGGCGGACGCCACACTGGAAACCATCGCATCATAGCGATATAGAAGGCTTCATCTTCCTTGACGAATCAGACGTTGCAATCCTCAAATCGAATGACGGTAAAGTGCTTCATGAGTGGCACGGTGCTAAAAGATCAGCGGCAAAATAGCCCACTCGGGTGGGCATTTCGCTAAAAGTAATTGTTTATTAAATCCAGTGAAATCCTTTAGCCATAAGGCCTGCGAGACCCAAAGCTACAGCAATTAAGGAGCCAAATAGAAGCCTGAAATCTGTTCTTGAATCTCTACGAAGTTCTTTAACATCGTTTCCAAGTTCTTTCATTGCTCCATTAATGTGCCCCACTTCGCTTTCCAGTCTTGATAGTTTGGATTCCATGTTGCCGATACCTCCTCCTGGGGGAGATGAACTATTTGATGATCCGGATAACACATATGTGCTTCTGGCAATAGAATATTGTGGGAGACTATTAATTATAGACTTTCCCGTGGGAGGGCTATCAGATGAGGACGAAAATTTGTGCTGTTGCTCAGCTACAAATTGCTGATTTTGCGGCATGCCATCCTGCATATCCATTCTCCGCTATTTCTTATTTCTGTCTTCATGCTGCTGGAAAATGAATGTGGCAAGTTCGAGAGCCATGGCCTCAGTCATGCGGATTGTTGCAATGTTGTATTTTACTGGAACAGTAGCATTGCTTCCATCTGCTGGCCATTCAGTCACATACTTGAAAAACGAAAACGAGGATGTAAAACCTAACTTTTCATCCCCAAACGATGAGTATCCGAAAGAATCGCAATACTAATCAACACAATTATTTGATTTTTTTATTAAATTTGCATTCTCTGTCATCACTGTTTCATCCTTTAAAACTGAATATAGAACCAAGCGTTCACTATCATTAAGCTAGTGACTACTTGGCTGAATTCTAAATCGTAGTTACCAGCCAAGAACGTAGTGGTTCAGCTTAACCTACTAACGTAGTGTCGAACATCCTGATAAACGATCAGGTGGTTTTGTCGTTCCCCCGCATCCCTGCTAATCTGTTGAAAACTAACAGCGGGGATGGGGATATGATAGAAGAAGAGTGGCTCGAAGGGCTTCGAGGGTTGCCTGATGATGTGATTCTAAAGATCCACTTTGACCTTCAAGAGAAAATAAAGAAGCACTATAAACTGCGCGATACAGGCAAGAACCTCGATAAGGCAATCCATTATTGCCAACAGCAAATAGCTCTTGCTCCCCTTGCTATGTCTGCCTTAAAGAAAAACCCAGCCATGCACCATGATGGTAAGTTCTTTGCGCCTGCGCATCATGGATACAGGCAATACGCGACTATCCTCAAGAAGCAGAAGGACACAGCCGGCCTAGATGCTCTCCTTAAAAAGAAAAAGGTGGAAGGATGGGCAGACTAAGGGGGGTAGGTTTGCTACGATTTTCATACTTTTACTTATGGGGATAGGGATATGAAGCGGATAGCGGCAATAGCATTGCTCTCTCTGGCACTAACTGGTTGCTATAAGTCAGCGCCATCCGATCAAGAAGCAATCGACATAGCAAAAAAGGAAGTGTCGATGGCCATATGCGGTGATAAATCTGTTAGCTGCGTAGATTTTAGCGAGGCGAAAGCTCACATTAGCGAACGTAGAAGTGACGACACCAACCAAGTTACAGTCACCTTCAAAAACATAACGGCCAAGAGTGGCGCATCAGAGAATATAAACGTAGATGCTGGGATGGTGGTCTACGATTTCGACGCTAAAACTGGTGATACGTATATTAAAGAACTTTCACTTTGGTCTGAAGATGGAAATCACTCTATAGAGCTATGTGGACATAATTATACGTTCTGTAGGAAGTAAACAATAATTCTGAAAACCTCGCTCCGGCGGGGTTTTTTATTGCCTGGAGAAATCCAATGTCCGAAAAAGTGGGAGAGATCTACTACGAAGTTGATTTAGAAACTGCAAAGCTAATTGCCGGTAGCAGAAAAGCAGCGGATGTACTCGATGCCATGGGCAAAGACGCTCGTAATGCCAGTTCTGGAATTGACAAATTAGATAGTTCAGGAAGAAAGGCATCAGGGACTATGGGCGTGCTGAAATCCGCTCTTTCTGGGGTGGCCAGTGCAATTTCCGTGGCGCTAATCATTGATTATGGGAAGGCATTTTTAACCGTCGCTGATAACGTAACACAACTTCAGGCAAGGATTTCCCGTCTTTCCGCTGGCACCGCTGAAGCTAAAGCCACTTTTTCTGCTCTGGCCATGATTGCTTCGAACACAGGAGCAAGCCTGCAGGATACGCAAAACCTGTGGGAAAAATTAACATCATCTCTAAAGGCGACTGGAGCCACCAATAGTCAGATTCTTTTCCTGACCGATACTCTTCAAAAAATTGGCCGGGTTGGAGGGAGTTCTGCTGAAGAGATGGCTGGGGCATTACGGCAGTTTGGCCAGTCAATCGATGGTGGGATAGTTCGCGCCGAGGAATTCAACTCCATTGTGGAAAGTATGCCTGAACTGGCGCGGCAAATTGCTGCAGGTATGGGCGTATCAATGGGACAGCTCCGGCAGGAAATGCTTGCTGGTAAAGTAACTGCAGAGGCGGCACTCAATGCGATAGCTAAGCAGTCCGGGGTAGTAAACCAAGAGTTTAATAAGCTCCCAAGAACGCTTGAGCAAGCCAACAACAGCCTTACCGTATCACTCTCTCTGCTTGTCGATAAAATGAATGAAGCCACCGGCGCAAGCAAAACGATGGTTGGCATTATCGATTCCGTAAGTGCAGCGATTGACCGCTTAAGTGGTCGCGCCGTGACCGCTGCACAGAAAATTGCGGATCTAACCTCCACAGGTGAAATGTACAGCAAACGTGCTCGCACCTGGGCATGGCTTGGGTTGGATGGGTGGTCTCAACAAAACACGGCTTTGGCTGCCCTCAGCACGAAAGCTGCGACATTAGTTGGTGACCTTGATGCTGTTGGGAAGGCTTCAGAGAATGCAGCAAACGTAGGTAAAGGTTTTTCTGGGGGCGCCTCATCAAATCCAAAACAAGATAATTTGGTCAAAGTTTCAGAGCGCCGGCTAGCTCTCGCTAAACAAGAGGGGGAAGCAAGGGCGCGACTTCAAGCTCAATATGATGCGGCTGATGCAGGGATAACTGATCAGAAACGCATTAAAGCGCTTCAGGATGAATATGCCGAAACATATCGCGTAACCGAGGCCAGAAAGGAAAGCAATAAGGTCGGGAAGCAGTCAGAATCTCAGTCTGAATCTATCGCGCAGAAATTAGCTAACCTGAAACAACAATCTGAGTTGGCTGCTGACTCTACTCAGGAGTTGAGCAGAGAGCAGTCCATTTTGACAGCTCAGCTTTCCCTCGGTAAGGGAGCCACTCAGGAGCAGATCGCGCTTGCCGGCCAGTATGCGGCCAAAAAGTGGGATACAGCTAACGCCATCAGGGCTCAGGCTGCGGCTGAAAAACTGCTGCCAGAAACCAGAGAAAATGCATCTTACACGCAGGATGTAAAAGACTTACAGACTGCACTGGCCGCAAAAAAAATAACCCAGCAGCAGTACGATAAAACCAGTGAACAACTGGAGGCTCAGCACCAGGTCAATCTCGCTAAAATCCGGTCGCAACAGGCTGTGACGCCACAACAGCAGGCCGCTGGTGATGTTGATCCAGTCCAGAACCTGGCAAACCAGCACACCCAGCAGCTTGCATTAATCCAGCAATATGAGCAGCAAGGTGTTATCGCTCATAATCAGGCATTGCTGCTAAAAAATGCGGCTGATATGCAATATGAAAAGGCCAGAACTGATGCGCAGTGGGCGCTGTTCACGCAGCAGAGCGTTGGCTATGAGGCGCTCGGCGCTGCGGTTGATGCATTTGGTAGCCAGGCATCCAATGCATTAACTGGCATTATTACCGGCAGTATGTCGGCCTCTGATGCGCTCCGCTCAATCGGCAACACCATCCTCAATGACGTTATCAACACGTTCGTGCAGATGGGGATACAGCAGGCAAAATCCGCAATTATGGGTGCGACAGCTCAGAATGCGGCGATCGCCACAACAACAGCGGCGCAAGTTGGGTCACTTGCCACAACGACGGCAGCAAGCACAGCATCAGCTGCAACAACCACAGTTGCATGGACCCCAGCGGCTTTGGTTGCATCCATCGGTTCTTTCGGCGGTGCTGCGGTGATTGGTCTGGGGGCCCTGATCGCTGCTCTGGCCGTTGGGTCGTCTCTGGCTGGTAAGCGTAAAAACGGCGGCCCGGTATCAGCCGGCTCGATGTACCAGGTAGGTGAGGGCGGGATGCCTGAAATCTACAAGGCCAGTAATGGCAGCCAGTACATGATCCCCGGCGACAACGGCTCCGTCATCAGCAACAAGGATTTGCGCGGTTCTGGCGGGGGTGGAGCTCTGCAGGTGACCAATAACGTCTACAACTACGCCAGCGGCGTGCAGGTAGATACTCGCAGCACTCAGAACGGTAGCGAGTTGCTGATTGAGACGTTTGTTACTGACCTGCAGAGCGGAGGCCCAATGTCCGGACAGATGGAATCGACCTACGGCCTCCGCCGCCAGGCATCAGGCGACTACTAAACCAACCCGCTTCGGCGGGTTTTTTAATGCCCGGAGGAAACGTGGCAACAGTTTCATACCCGGTTAACCTGCCGCTTCCTCAGCGTGCAGACCAGAACATGACGCAGGATACGGCGTGGCAGACAACGACGCCGGCGGTCGGCCCCGTCATCTTCACGCCGCTAACAACCGACCTGAAATCGACCTGGTCGCTGCAGTGGAAATTCACGTTGCAGCAGGCGGAGCGGTTTAAGTCGTGGCTGCGCTCGCCAACCTATTGCGACCGCGGTCGTAACTGGTTCCAGATGTCGATCGACCTTGGCGATATGCAGGGCGTGCAGCTGCAGACGCTGCACTTCGTAAGCATGCCGGTGCAGACCAGCAAAAACGGGAACATCGTCACCTGGACGGCCAGCGTCATTTGCAACGGTATCGAGGATATCACCGAAGACTACGACGACTGGATAGTCGAGGCGCCAGAAAATTACGGCTACTGGCTGGATTATCTGGTGACCTCCGTCATGCCGAGGGCTGACTAATGCCGACATTGAGAGAGTGGAAAGAGCGCCGACCGGCCAGCGATATCAAACAGACCATTGAGTTTTATCACCCGGCATTCGGCTACTACCGGGTCGTCAATAAACTGTTTCGTGAGTCATCTTTCGGGGGTAATCAGTACCAGCCAGCGGCTTTCAGCATTACCGAGCCAACACAGGACGGTTCGGCGATTATCGCAATGGGTATTACGTTTCTCCAGGGGGCAGAAGAAGTCCGTAGCACGCTGAAGAGTTGGAAAGGGGCCGCACGCATGACGCCGATAACCTGCAAATACCAGCAGTGGAATGCGATCGGTGATGATGTGCCGCTCAAGACCTGGTCGCTGTTCGTGAAAGATGTTGGCGCCGACGGTAGCAACGTAACGGTTAACTCCGGCAAGACTAATCCGCTGACGCTGGCCAACCCCATCATTTACACCACGAAAGATTATCCTGGGCTGATTACCGTATGACACAGAGCGAATTTATCGGGCTTGTTAACGGCAAGCCCTGGGCTAACCGCGCGTGCTCGTTTGACGAAATGGATTGCTGGGGGCTGGCGGTGCTGTATTACCGGCACGTGCTTGGCCTTGAGTTGCATCACATCGCCGGGTACGAGGCGGGGGAGAACTTCATTACCTGCTACGAAGAAGAGGCGAGCCACTGGCGCAAGGTTCCGGTGCCAGTGTCTGGATGCCTGGCTGTTTTCTATTACGGCAACCAACCAGCACATGTCGGTGTGATGGTTAACGCATCGAAGTGTCTGCACTCCCGTGGCGAATTCGGTTTCGTGCGAACAGATAGTGCGGTCATTCTTCAGAAAATCTATAACAAAGTGGAGTATCTGGTGCATGGTTCGATATGAGCTTCAGCGCCTGCCTGGCGCGCCGAAACAGCACGGTACAACGGAGCCGGGAACGCCTCTGATAGCCTTGCTTGATAAGCTGAAATTGCACAATAACGTGGTGGTGAAGCTTAACGGCAGGGAGTTAGACGACGATTTCGACCTGTCCTGGCCGCTACGTTCCGGGGATACGGTGTCGGTATTCGATCAGCCGGAGGGTGGCGGTCTGATAGGGACACTACTCAACCCTATTGAGCACCTCAACCCGATCCGCTTCACCAAGAAAGTGCTTGGTTCTCTGATGGGCACGCAAAGCGCTGCAACGCCTTCGGTATCCACCGGAGAGTCGCCAAACAACGATTTAACCGGGCAGACTAACCGGGCGCGGCTGTACAAAGGGCGTCCGAATGTTTACGGGCAGTGCCGCGTGTTTCCTGACCTGATTCAGGAGGCGCTTTTTGAGTTCGTCGACAACAACAAATACATCACCGAATGGTTCGAAGTGGGTTATGGGAAATACACAATTTCCTCTGTGCGCTACTCAGAATCGAACCTTGGCAGCCTGACTGGTGCCAGTTATCAGGTATTCGACCCGGGTGTGACGATCGGGACCATCGATGTCGGGTATCAGTTTGATGACGTAGATAACGAAGAGGTGCCTGGTCTGAACGAGAGTGAGGATTTCCCGGCCCAGACCGCGACGACTACAGTGCCGACGGCGATAGTGATTGAGAGCAACCAACTCAAGGCAACGGTGCTCTCTAACGATGATAACTTCACGTACTTCGCCGCGCTGGCAGTTCCGCATCCGGTGACGTTTGTTATCAACGCAACCTGGAACATCGGCGGCAGTGCGGTAACCCGCAATGTCACAGGTAGCGGAAACATCGTTTCTTCTGAGAGTTTCATCGGTGAAGATACGCTGTCCTATACGGTGTTTTATCTCGCCGATATGACCGGGGAGATCACCACGCTCCCGGCTGATGCAACCATCAACCTGACGCTGTTCACCCTGAACGACCAGACGCCACTTGTGATAGGCCCGTCAGTTTCACCGCTTGAATCATCTCAGGTGTGGGTGCATGTAATGGTGCAGCTCGGCGCAACGGCTGGTACGTCACGCTATCGGATCCGGTTCTGGAAGGTCGACGACAGCAACAACCAGATACCGGGGACTTCTGAGCAGTACGATTATTTCTTCGATAACGATTTTCAGGTGACTACGCGATATTTTCGTACCTCGCACAAATACACACCGGCCGCAGGATCCGGGCGATACGCCGTGACGATTGAGCGCCTGGATAACAGTAACGACGGTAATGTCGTGACGCTGATGGCGATCCATGCGGTGAATGTGCGTGAAAACGTGGTTTACCCTGACGACACTATCGCTAAAGTCACCATAAAAGGGCCAAATAACAGCAACAGCAATCGCGAACAGAAGTACAATATGCTGGCTCAGCGGCATACCATCAGCTACGACCGGGAAACCGGTGCGATTGATTATACCCTTCGCCCGAGTCGCTCGTTTGCTGATGCAGCTCTGCATGAATGGATTGTTATCGGTAAGCAGGACGTGTCGAGCATTGACGTCGCTACGCTTTACGCTATTGCTGACTCGATAACAGCCCCTGAATTGGGATATTTCGATTACACCTTCTCGGATGAAAAACTCTCACTCGGCGAGCGGATCAGCACTATCTGCAATGTCGCCCGCGTCGCCGGAAACAATATCGGCGATGTGCTGACATTCTGGCGTGATGAGAAAGTCGATAACCCTGATGCAGTTTACGCTCGCTCAAACATGTTCTGGGATGAGTATAAGGTTTCCTGGCAGATGTCTTTGCCAGGCGGTTATGACGGCGTCACGGTTGATTATGTCGACCCGCTCACCAATAAAAAGTCGTACATCTACCTGCAGATTGATGAGAACGGAATCACTGAAGCAGAAGATGCGACGATTAACGCCAGCCAGTTGAGTCTGGACGGGTGCAGAAACAGAGCGCAGGCAGAGGACAGGGCGTGGCTGGAAGCGCGTCGTATTCTCTACTCTCGCCTGAGCATGACAGTGAAAGTCCTGGATTCGACGCAGGTTGTGCGTGGCACGGTTGTTCAGTGCCCGGATATGTACGACAACGCCCAGCAGAACGGTTATATCACAGGTCGCACCGACGATGAATTCTCCACGTCAGAGCGCATCGACTTCTCTATGGGTGAGATGTGGGTGGTGATGACTGACAGCCTCGGTAATTACCGCGGGCGGTGGCGGGCCTATCCGGTAGATGGAAAATCCAAAGCGTTCCAGGCTGCTGCTGACGCATTCGACCTGAATATCTACGACGGAAATTTCGTACAGAACGCCAGCCGATATTTCATTGCAACCGATACAGAACTTAACTCCACTATCTGGCGCGTCGAAACAGCAAAACCCAACGGTGACGACACTCAGACGTTAACTCTCTCTGAATACTCAGACTCGATTTATCCGTAACACACAGCTTTTATAACCAACCTTCGCGCACACCATCAGATCCACTCTGAGGGATTCGTGCGCCTTTCACATAGGGCGACATGCACAATGGCAGAAGTTCCACTCCCAACTCCGACGCAGGTTCCGGTACCAAGTACTGATATCCGCAATGCGGTATTTGCAGGCGCGAAGCTTGATGAAGAAGTAACCGGCATTGGCGATCATTACACAGATCGCCTTGGTGTGAAGCGCCTGACGAATACAGGAAGAAATAATCAGTTCAATGCTGCACAGCAGGACAGAGAAAACCAGTTTCAGCAGTTTCTGATGTCCTCTGGATATGTTTTCCTTGGAGATTACGAAGACGGCCCGTTCCAGTTCAGCGCTCGTAACCAGTACATTCGATACAATAATCAGTATTACCGCCTGAATGCTGCTACTGATGTCGGATTTACAACTACTGGCACTACAGCGGCCAGTTTCGCTAACGACGTCACTCACCTTGTTATGATGGACAGCGATACGCTTCGGCAGAACCTGGGTTCAGATGACGGACTTAAATGGCTGGGGAAATGTTCAAGCGTTGTGTCGTTGAGAGCGATCGAGCCTACCTATGACAGACAGTCAATTACACTGCACACCGTTGTGCCAGATGGCGCCATTATTGATGCCGTATTCTTTTATGATGCTTCAGATACCACGTCAGAAGATGATGGGTATCGCATTATAGTGACGCCTGGCGGTGCGCGGTGGGTAACGGATTGCGCTGATGGTATAGATTTACGACTTGGCGGATTGCTGGCCGATGGCAGTAACTTCGGTGCGGCTGCGAATAAAATAATTCGTGGCGAAGTGAAGAAGATTATCGACACTGCCACATCTTTCATTCGCATAGTCCAGGCGATTAAGGTACCGCATCCAACGTACTTATCTAAGAACGCACATTATGCATTAGATGAGCAGATAATAATCCCCTCATTTATGGGGTTCACGTGCGCAGGATGGATTGACGTCCGCACATCACTAACGACCCATGCGGTATGGGTCAGGAATGACGAGGTAGCATTCCCGGGGCTTAAATTCAATATGGGCGGGTATGTTAACCTACAAGGATTTGGCGCAGTACGAAACGCCAATGGGCGTTTAAGGCTGTTAGGACCCGGAGCAACTGTTTCCCAAGGGGCTGGACTGGCAGTAGGAACGCCAATCGCCCCAGTAGCCAACGCATCGCAAATAAATACTCGCGATATCTGCATATCTGGGCTCCATATTAGCGGTTTCAAATATGGCATCGGTGTCTATGGCTACGATAGTTACATTCATACATATGAGTTCTGTGAAGTAAGTCGATGTATGTATCCCATCGCAGGGCTTGACATCAATAAGCAAAACTCCGGCGAACGTATATTGTTCCGGTCATGTACTATTGGCGGAACCTCCCATAATATCTACTGGAATCTCGTGGGCTGGAACATAACTTGGGATAACTGCTCTGTGGATTATGCCGCAGCTGCCGGATTGTACTTGGGTAATGGTGCTCGCGGGTGTGTTTTCAGGTTTACTAACGGTACATTCATGGAAGGGTTTGGTACGAACCTCGTTAGTCAAGATTCGACATCAGATGCTTGGGAATATGATGGCGGCAGGCTGAACAAAGTATACATGCATACGTGCTTCTTGAACTGCCAGAAAAAACCGGGAGAATTTTCCTCCCTCAGGCAGATATTTGCGTCGGCATCTTTGATGCTTGGACATTTGGAGCTTGTTGATACTGATGTGCGATTCCCAGACCCAGAGTCTGAGCCCCATGTAGCTCTGCTGGGATATAATGACGCCACGGCAACAAGGGTTAGAGGCTTCTTTCGTAACGCCAATACTCCATATCATCAATGCCTTATGCGTTATGGTGATAGCCTGAACGCAGGATTATATCGGTTACAAGGTAACGAGGGAGGTCCCGTTACATTAGACCAGGCGACCAACATGACTTTCAGTTTAACCGGAGGCATGACGGCAACGTATGGTGGTATTGACCCGGATGATGGTCTGGTGGTTGTTAATCTGACGGCAACCGCCGAAACGGATACGCTTGAAATACGTAACCAGGCGCTGCTGACGCCCGTGAACCGGTTTAATCAGATATTTTCAGCGCTGTCCATGAAAATGAGCGCCGTCACTGCCGGTGCTGTGACGCTGTCAACCAAACTGTATTACTACGGCAAGCCAACATTTACCACTACGCTGATGAATGGTGCTTATCAGACATCGAGGACTTTCAATTATCTGGCTTCAGTCATCGGCGCAACACGAAATATCAGCGAGCTACTGACTGCTGAAGGCACTCCTTTGACTACTGAAAAATATGTTGGTGTACAAACGTATTGTGAGGTGGGTTATCAGTATGCACTCGGAACACTGAAGGCATCTCCGGCTATACGCGTCTCAGGATACGTTGGGACTATGCAGATTAAGTTACCAGTTTATTGGTTGCCGAAAGGAACCGAAGCTATCTCCACGTCTGATTAAGGAAACCCAATGTTGTATTTATATGAAGCAACACTACCTGAAGACAATAATGACAGTGAAGTCAAAATGGCCTATGAAATATCGTCAATCGAAAAAGAGGGCTATATAGCCTCTTTTAACTTCAACAAAGCGGAAAAAGCCAGCCAGGCCGTTGATTCCTGGCTGGCTTCACAAGGTGTTTTAAGTCAGTACCTGGTCAAAGCTGTTTAAAAAAGACATTCAACATTCGAACAGGGTAAAACTTACCAACTGACCTTTGAGGAAGTGTATGCTTAAAACGTCACCATGGATGGCAGTTCAATGACTTGCGGCTGTCATAAAAATTGATAGTCGCAGCCTTTCTTGATCTTCTCTCTCAATGAAATTACTGTATGCATAAACAGTATTTATGGGAGAGCAGATCATGCTTCGACAATCAGACATCAACCAGGCCTTTCGGGATTCGATTCTTCGGAACTCGAAAGGTTATCAATACCTTCACACGGTGGATTTTGTTTCATCTCTGCAGCAAAGCGGTATCCACTTTTCATACTCTGAGGCTAACCGGTGGATAGAGCGTTATCAGTCTTGCTTTGCTGACAAGACGCCAGAGCACACGGATAACCGGCTTTGGATTTTGCGCAATATGGGGGTGATTAAATAATGGGCCCATTTCCATCACCGGCTAACGACTATCTTGAGACGGCGCTGACAGTGACGGCAGCGTGCAACATTGGAGCGAATTCGCAAGTTGTAAGGACGAATCGCGGCTTCGTCGTGCTCGACTTATCGCTGAAAGTGACGCAGGGAAGTGTCGTGCTTATTCGGGTGGCAGGCGAGATGCATTTTGCAAAGCTCATGGGCCGGTCATTTATTACTGCTGAAGGGGAGTCGATAGAAGGGGAGGCGCTTGATGATGTTGAGGTGCTCGGGGTCGCTACGCATGCGATCAACGATATGAGGCAGGACGATTGTCCTATTGTATAACCCTAATATTGTTGCAGCTTTCATGAAAACTTGATGCCGTGTATCATGGTGACTCGGTATTAGGAGTTTATGGCGGGTACATTTTGGATTTTGTACATCCTGATGTACACACTTTGCAGAGTGAAGCTAAGAAACGCGCATAACCTACTAATATTAATAAATTAATCAATTTTGTATGTGCTCTTTCGTGTAGGTCCCTATCACTGTTTCCCTCTGTTCATCCCCGTTTCACATTCCCATTTCAGATCCGCGCCAGCGTTGACTTAATCCCTCCTGGGTGTTTCACTCCGTTTTATTCTATTCCACTTTGTGCCACGGAAATTGTGTACACAACGATGTACACAGTAAAACGGATGTACACATGCTTACTGATGCCAAATTACGCAAGATGAATGGCAAGCCGATCCCGAAACGGATTGAGCTTTCTGACGCTAACGGGCTTTCTGTTCGTATTACCCCCAACGGCGTCATCGTTTTCCAGTACCGGTATAAAATTGACGGTCGTCCGCGAAGAATGACAATTGGCCAGTATGACCAGGTGTCGCTGAAAGAAGCGCGGGATCAGGTCGCTGAATTCCGCAAACTGGTCGCCGTGGGTAAAGACCCGATCATTGCGCGCGATATGGCCGTGGAAGCAAACATCAAAGCCGCCACTGTGGAGGACTGCATAAAGGCGTGGCTGGGGAGCGCATCAGCAAGCAGACTGGTTAAGCGTGATCAGTGGGAGCGCGCCTTATATCGCCATGTGGTGCCCTATGTCGGGAGTATGCTTGTCGATGAGATGGCTATTTCTCACTGGCAGCCAGTGTTTAAGCGAATGAGGGATAACGACGCAGAAACTTATGCCGGGGAAGTCCTGTCGCGCATGAAGACGATTTTCTCATATTGCATTCGAATCGAACTGATAAAGAGAAACCCGGTCACCGATCTGCGTGTTATCGATGTTGGCAAACCGGCAAAGAAAGGGAAGCGCAACCTCAGCGACAAAGAGATAGGCGCGTTCTGGCACGCCGTAGAGGCATCGACCGTCACGCATCAGAATAAGCTTCTCCTTAAATTGTTGTTGTTGACTGGCTGCCGCGGCGTTGAGCTGAGGCTGGCTAAAAAAGCCGACTTCGATTTAGATGAGCGTATATGGCGGGTACCGGATGAGCATTCGAAAACGAGGGAGCCATTCGAGCGCGGGCTTTCATTGAAGGCGGTTGAGATTCTTCGAGAAGCCTTTGCGTTGTATGAAAATTTCAGCCAGGTATTCCCGCCAGCGGCGAAGAAAGAAGACAGACCGATGGCGGCAAGCGTAATCCTTAATCTTGCCATTCAGCTTCGTGAGGATATGACCATTGATCACTGGTCGATACATGACTTACGCAGAACTGCTAAAACCAAAATGGCAGAGCTTGGCGTTATGCCTCACGTATCTGAAAAAGTGCTTGGCCATAAACTTAGTGGCGTTCTTGCCATTTATGACCAGCACAGTTATTTGCGTGAACAGCAAGAAGCGCTCGATCTCCTTGCTGCCCATATTCAGTCATGCGTGGACTCAACGAGCCCCTGAGAGGCAAAGAAGCGCATTACGTCGCAATAGCGATACTGCTCACCACCTTTCCCCGGGTTCGTTCCGGGGGCTTTGGCAGGGAAGGGGGTTCCTTTTTGCTTCCAGTCTCGACGTTTACGCCAGAAGGTGGTCCGTGAAATTCCTCCCAGCATAGCCTGCACCGTTTCACGATTAATAATGGCTGGCTGAATAGCGATGTTTGTATTCTGCATCTACTTGTACCCCTTCTGGTGCTTACCGCGTAATTCCTCTTCTTCCTGGCAATCAGCGCAGCGCTGACAACCCGGCACCGCTTCCCGCCGTTTTTGTTTGATCACTTCCCGGCAATCACAGCAGTGAGTAGCCGAAACAGCGTTATGGTTGATCCGCATGTTCTGGATGGTCATTTCCAGTCGGCGCTCTGCCAGCTCGTTGGCCTGATCGATGATTTCCGCGTTCATGCTTCACCGCCTTCGCTTTTTTCTGCTTCAACCGCCATCTGCTCAAGCCTTCGTGAAAGCTCGGCAGACAGCATCTGGAACTCTTCCTCTGTAGCTACCGGGATCGGCACAAAACGGATGCCGATATGAGCGAGGCCATGTGCGGCCTCAAGGCATTTCCTTAAATCAACGGGAGAGGCTCTGTTCATGCTGCACCGCCTTCAACGCGCTTGAACTCGATAACCCAAGCCCATGGGTTAGTCTTCCAGCTTTCCTCGCCGTAGATGGATCCCCATAACTGTGCGAAGTTGTCATACGGTGTCCAAACCTCTCCGCCACTATCCGGGTCAGAGTATGTTGGGCGCCACCCGGTAAGCTCCATGCCTTCAGCTTTTGCATCTTCTTGGCTGATGCTGTTCAATCGCTCAACCCGCACGTCGGTGATTTCCAGCAGAATGCGGCTGGCCCAGCGCGGCATGTGGATAGATGGTCGCCAAGGGAAATCGCGGTCCTCTCGGCTTTCATTACCCCATGCCTCTTCATAGACCGGATGCCAGTAGTTCCCGCGATACCTCGGAATGCTTCGTGCATATCGGCGTTCGTCGACGTGCCCGTTTTCATCGCAATAGTCATGAATGGCCTGCCATGTTTCCCGCACCCAGATTCTGTCCCCGACGGCGCCAAACGGGCATGGGTGCCAGAAATCGCAAGCATGCTCTGCATCTTCGCTCCACGGCCATTTGCTACCGTCTTCGCGCTCACCAATTTCAGTGAATCGAGTCTGTTTCCATTTGATAGGCCGCCGGGTCTGCGTCTTCCGGCCATCGAGAATGGCGCGCACCATTTCCCCGTTAAAAATCATTCCGCGCTCAGTCATTCCAGGCCTCCAGCTCGTTCTCGATCTCTTCGTCGATTTCATCGTTGGTAGCTTCTTCGTCCAGGTAGTCACGCGCCTCTTTGAGGTATTTTTCCCGGAGCTCACGATACCAGGCTGAAAACTCTGGCGACCAGCCGTTCGGCTCACCGTCATAGTCAACCTTGGCATTGCGTTCAGCCATGCTCTCGACCATGCTGTAGGCGGTGGTAGTAGCCGCTTCGCGGATATACCCGCGCAGATCACGCTTGCGCCAGTAGGGGTTAACTTTTGAATCACAAAAAGGTTTGAATTCCACTTCCCAGCGACGAATGCAACGCGCGTTTAATGACTTGCTCATGATTCCACTCCATACCGCCCATTCATGCGGCCAATAACACTGACAAATTTCACCAGACTGACGCCCATCGGCTTTACCTTCTCGTAGTGCTTGCGAAGGATGGGGGGGCATACAGCGTTCCACTTCGGTTTAGGCTTTGCGCTCATCGCTTTGGTTAGCTCTTCTGCACAGCGACGAGCCTGGGCGCGGAGAGCGTTTTCTTTTTCTTCAGGCGTCATGCTGCCTCCCGCTTAGCTATCAAACGGGCCCCGAAATTCATCAGAGCATCACGCTCAACGGTCGTGAACTGGCAGTGGGTGCGCGGGTAGGGATGCCAGATAATCAGCATTGAGCCTTTGTTGTTACCGCTTACCGGCTTACCGGATACCGGGTTGATGAACGCCAGGCGGCCGCCAACGATGAAGCGCACTTCGCTGGCCGTCTCGATAGCCTCACGGAACCAGCCAACGGACGTATCAGCCGGGACCAGCATCACCGTGCCGATCTGATTGGCGCTCTCGGCGGCTGCCTTCTTCACGAATGGCGTGATGTCGCTATATGGCGGGTTCAGCCAGACATAGCCCGGAATGCCCAGGTAATCAGCCCATGGCGTTTCCAGCGTGTTCTGCTGTTCGGTGATATAGCGGTTGCACAGCGCGTTATCTGCTGATGCCGCGGCATCCAGTGTCAGGCAGAATTCCGCATCCAACGCGATAAACAGAGGGATCGGCGTTTGCCACAAGTTTCTCTGCTCAACAGGAGTTTTACTTCCGCCATAATCACTCGCAGATTTTTTAGCTGGCAGAGATGCTGCGATACGTTCGCCGATCCAGCGCATCACAGGCACCGCCATGCTGTTACCGATGGCGCGGTAGCGGGGCCCATCCGGGCACTCAATCGCTTCTTTCCCGCGCCATGAAATCAGTGTGTGGTTATCAGGGAAACCCTGCAGGCGCTCGCACTCGACTGGCATAAGGCGGCGAACCTGAGCACCAAACTGAACGGCGTCAGCAGATGCGCGAGAGTCCATAGTAAACGCGACGTCCTCCTGCCATCCTTTTCCTTGCGGGCCCGCATCATCATGCCTGCCAATGCTTGCATGCTGAATGCATATGGCAGGAGGCTGCCCGCTGTTAGCGTTGCTGTTATCTGAATTTCCAGCGCGCAATGTCGGAGAAAGGTCTTCTGATGCGTCTGCTCCATGGTCTTTGTAACTGAACGCGATACAGGCATTTTCCTGTCCGTGATTGCGGCCCAGCGTGTGAGCTAATTCGCAGTTGGTATCCGGATCCTGCGTGCCATACACAGCGAAGGTCTCGACATCAAAATCAATACGCTGGCCCTTTGCTGTCAGGCAGGCGGCAACATCGATGTTTCCGCTGGTATTTCCTCCGCCGAAAGCGATCAGATGTCCTGCCTGGGCCTGGTTGTCATCTGCACCACACGTTCCAACGCCTCGCGCAGTAAGGGCGGCAACTGCCGATTGCGGTTCTCTGCTCGGCGGAGTATCCCGGCGCACGCCTTCGGACTCAAAAAGTACTTGGCCGGGATCGAATCCTTTTCGAGCACTTGCGACAACGAACACACGCTTGCGTCGTTGGGCCACTCCGAAATATTGGGCGTCCTTGACGATCCAAGCGATTGTCCTTTGGGGTCCATACACACAACCAGAGTGCGTCCATTTTCCCCCTGATGGCTTAAGTTCAACGCTTTCTCCGGCAAGCCCTCCCAGAAAGCAGCCGAAAGCATTGTCGTGGCTTGTGAGCACGCCCGGGACGTTTTCCCAGACGAAGATTGCTTCTTCTTCTCCGCACTTGATGCGCTTTTCGTCGATTGCATTCGCTAATTCCACATATGAAAGGGTTAACTGCCCGCGGGCATCTGCAAGACCATTGCGCAGGCCTGCAATGCTGAATGCCTGGCAAGGTGTGCCTCCGACCATCACATCCGGCGCGTGAACCTCACCAGCGCGCACCGCCGCGGCTATTTTAGTCATGTCGCCGAGGTTCACGACTTCTGGCCAGCGTTCGGCCAGTACCGCGGACGGGAACGCTTCAATTTCAGAGAACCATGCCGCCTTCCATCCGAGAGGGCCCCAGGCGACAGTCGCGGCTTCAATGCCACTGCAAATAGATCCGTAAATCATTGCGCACCTCTTTTCATTTCCAGCTCTTCAGCCAATCGCTGAGCTTTTAGCGGGTTTCTAACCACCTCACCCCAGGGCATTAGCCAGTCATTCACTTCTTTAAGAAAGGGGAGGCGCACCGCGCCAACCCTGATATCGTTCTGAGCGTGCTTCATCCTCGACCGCCGTCAAAAAGGAATGTCGTCGTCGAAGTCCGGCGGATTCTGGATGTTCTGAGTATGCTG
>NZ_JAPUEW010000096.1:0-35015 GCF_027492335.1 Klebsiella sp.
ACGGCGCGAAAGATGACAGCATCCCGCAGGATACGGTTGAAACCATGCGTCAGGCTCTACGAGCCGCCAACGCGACGGCGGAAATCGTAGTTTATCCGCAGGCCGACCACTCCTTTAATGCCGACTACCGCGCCAGCTATCATGAAGAGTCAGCGAAAGACGGCTGGCAGCGAATGCTGGCGTGGTTCGCCCAGTACGGTGGGAAGCGCGGTTAACCACCGTCTGCGGACTGGTAGCCCGGACAGGCGCGTCAAGCGCCGCCTCCGGGAAATGTGCCGGGCCTGATACATCAATGAAGGGATTAAGCATAAATATGGCGGACGATCAGCGCCGCCAGCGTCCCGTCCTGCTGCCACTGTCTCACCAACGCCTCCATCCGCTCATAATAGTGCGGAACCACGCGCGGCACGCAGATGGCCTGCTGAATCTGGCTATAGTTGTCAGGCAGCACTCGAACGCTATCTTGCCCCATGGCGGCGGCTTCCAGCAGCTGGCGAATATTCGCCACCACATCCCCCTTACCGGCCAGAAAAGCGCTGAGCGCCTGCTGAGTGGTGGGATATTCGCAAAGGCGGGCGTGTTTTAATGTCCGAATGAGCGGCAATGAATAGGCGGAGCCTTTGCCAACGTTAATCGTCACGCCTTCCCGGTCCATCTCCAGGACGGAATGTACCTCGCTGCAGCTACGTACCAGCAGGGTGCAATCAATCGTGAGATAGGGCGAGGTAAAACGCAGTTCGTTCTCACGTGCGGGATCGACCGCTAAAAAAGCAATATCCCATTGATTATTAGAAGCATCGTCAACAATACGTTTTGCCGCGGGGTAAGGTAACAGCCGCTCCGGCTGTTGGCAGGACTCCGCAATTTTCCGCGCCAGCTCGACGGTCAGCCCTCGCAGCTCACCGTCGGTTGACTGTTCAGCGAGCAAAGCGTTGCCTAAATTAATCGCAAAACGTAAAGCTGATGATGGCATGGCTCGTTCCTTTTCGGCAATTCGATCGTCTTGATAGCAATGCGCAGAAAGCCGCTGAAGTGATTTTTCAAATCCACTTTTAATAACTTAATTATGGCACCCTGCCCTACATGTCAGATAACAGAGGTGGTTGTTTAATCTCTATTTATCCCGATAAGTGCTGTACTGGAATTCATATTCTTCACGATACCAAGTTTCACCCCACAGGATAAGTTTGTCATCGCCTGCCAGGCAAGTATGTTGACGCACCATCACCGGTCGGCTGCGTTTAATATCCAGAAATTTTGCCACTTCTTGCCCCGGCAGCGCGACGCGAACCTGGTGTGGGCGCCCCCTGATGATGCTGGCGTAAGGAAGAGGAACGGAAATGGAAAGTCTGAACGCCCTGATTCAGGGCATGGGCCTGATGCACCTCGGCATCGGCCAGGCCATCATGCTACTGGTGAGCCTGCTGCAGCTGCCGATTATGAAGGCGCTGACCAACGATAAAGAGCGGAAAATCAGCATGGTGCGGCTGCGCACGGTGAGTAAGCGGGAAAAAATCCTCTTCCCGGCGGTGCCGATGGCAGCCAGGGTGTCGAACAAGGTGGGCCTGGAGTCGGACGCACAGAACTTCCTGCTGATGCACGCGATGGGCCCGAACATGGCCGGGGTGATTGGCTCGGCGATTGCCTCCAGGCTGACGGCAGATCTGCCCGCCCTGGTTGAGACCGTGCGTAGCCTGGCGAAGCGATTCTCCGTGGCTACAGGATCAAGCGCAGCGAATACTCTGGCAGGGCGGCGTGCTGGGGGAAAAAGGGCGCGCTGTGTTAACATCCCTCGACGATGAAGCCGCCCCCCGATGCATCGTGTTCCGCGGGCTGAGTGAACTACTGACCACCACCGGTTTTTTAGTCCACTTCCCGGCGGGACCTCTGTTTTCTGAAGAATATCCAGAGAGTTATTAATGAAGTTAATCAGTTTTTGTGTAAGCAATATTCCCCGCTATGGTTTGTTGCGGGGGGATGGTGTTGTCGATCTAACCCGGCATTTTCTGCAATATCCGTCGCTGAAGTCTTTTCTGGCGGCCATAGACAACATTCCGGCAGAAATGCTGTCGCATATGGCGATCGACTATGCCCTGGATGAGATCGAATTTTTGCCGCTGATCCCCGACCCGCAAAAGATCCTCTGCGTCGGGATGAATTACCAGGCCAAGCGGCTAGAGTTTGATGAGCAGGATCCCGATCCAACGCTGTTTATCCGTTTCCCGGATTCCCAGTGTGGGCACCTGGGCGAGATCATTAAACCGGCTGCCAGCCACGAGTTTGATTACGAGGGCGAGCTGGCGCTGGTGATCGGTAAACGTGGGCGCAATATTCCCGCAGAACGGGCGCTAGAGCACATTGCCGGGTACAGCTGCTATATGGACGGCTCGGCCCGCGACTGGCAGCACGCCTGGTTTACCGCCGGCAAAAACTGGCCATCGACCGGCAGCTTCGGCCCCTGGCTGGTGACGAGGGATGAAATCGACGACCCTAACGCGCTGGCGATCAAAACTCGGCTCAACGGCATGGAAGTACAGAACGACAATACCGCCAGCATGATCCACAGCGTCCCGGAGCTGATTGCCTATATCAGCACCTTCTGCGTTCTGACGCCGGGTGATGTCATTCTGACTGGCTCACCGGGCGGCGTGGGGAAAAAACGTACCCCACCGCTGTTCCTGCAGGATGGCGATATCATTGAAGTGGAAATTGAAAAGATTGGCTGCCTGCGCAACCGCATCGTTGACGAGGTGCCGGAAGCATAACGCTGCCCTCCGGCAATAAATACCACTACAGAACCCCGGTCAGCATCGTGTATGACCGGGGAAACTGACGGCAGAATAGCGTCATTATTCCTCTGAGCCGACGGTGTAGTTTTTATAATAAAATATTTTATCTCTTTCATTAATACTTCTGATCACCTTACAAGGAACACCGACGGCAACGACATCCGCCGGGATATCTTTGGTGACCACGCTTCCCGCGCCAATAACAGAGTTATCCCCGATCGTTATACCGGGGTTGATAACCACATTACTACCAATCCATACGTTATTGCCGATGGTAACCGGAAAGGAGAACATTTCTCCGGCTTTTCTTAACTCATGATGAACGGGATGTCCTGTTACAGAGATCGTCACGTTTGGCGCAATTAAAACGTTATCGCCAATGGTGACCGTGTAATCGTCCACAATGGTAAAATTAAAATTTGCATAGAAGTTATCGCCAATATGGATATGGGTTCCATAAGAGAAATAAACTGGCGGTTCTACCCACACATGCTTTCCTACTTTTCCAAACATCTCACGAATCAGCTTATCTCTTTTTTCAACCTCTGATGGACGAGTGTGATTAAATTCGTACATGAGTTCCTTGCCACGTAATCTTTCTTCTGGCAGGCCCTCGCACATATCGGTAAACAGTTTTCCTGCTTTAATTCTGTCTCGCATAGAAATGCTCATCGGTGATATTCCTTTCTTATTTTTTGTATTCAACCTTGTTTACCCGGTTGCGCGAATGAGCGGGAAAAAGGTCCCGGCCCGCTAAGGGTAAATATGGAAATCAGCGTAAAGCCCAGCGCAATCATCCCTAACACCAGATAAGCCCCCTGGAAGCCAATGCTCTCATACATATTCCCGGCCAGAACTGACATAAAAATCATCGCTAACTGCTTGAAGAAACAGAAACAGACCAGATAAATCGTGGCCGAGAAACGGACTTCAAACTGGCTGGTAATGTACTTGAAGCAGCCGACGATCAGGAACGGTATTTCAAACATATGCAGCGTTTTTAGGATCACGACCTCCAGTGCGGAGGTGGCGAACGAGGAGCCGATAATCCTTACCGACATAATCGTGCCAGCCAGCAGCAAAGCGTTCTTTCCGCCAATACGATTCACAATCAGCGGCGCAAAGAACATGATGCTGGCATTAAGCAGCTCCCCCATAGTGGTGACGTAGCCGAATACGCGAGTGCCTTGTTCACCGGTAGCAAAAAAAGAGGTAAAGAAGTTAGCAAACTGCTGGTCAAATACATCGTAAGTACAGGAAACGCCGACCACGTATAACGAGAGGAACCAGAGTTTCGGTTGTTTAAATAACTCCAGCGCCAGCTTCAAGCTGAAAGCTGAGTTGTTGGCCCCCACAGCATCGGCGACCTTCGCAGAAGAAGGCGCATCTGTTTTTGAAAAGAACAGGAGCAATGCCAGAATAACGGCGCAACCGGAACCCAGCCAGAAAACAAACTGGTTATTGATGGTGAACATAATTCCGGCAATCGAGGCGCATAGCGCCCAGCCTACGCAACCAAACATGCGGGCGCGGCCAAATTCAAAGTTGCTCCTGCGGCTGGCTTTTTCAATATAGGCTTCAATCGCCGGTGCACCGGCATTGTAAATAAAGCCAAGGTAGATCCCACCAACAATCGACCCCAGTAAAATATTAACCTGTAATAAAGGACCAAAAACGTAAATAAAGAATGGGGCAAACATCACCAGCATCCCGGTAATGATCCACAGCAGGTGTTTACGCAGACCAAGCTTATCGGAGAGCAGACCGAAGGCTGGCTGGAACAGGAGTGAAAAGAGTGAAATACAGGCAAAAATGATCCCGGTATCCCCTTTGCTTATATGGTTTACATCGTGTAACCAGATAGGAAAGAAGGGGAAATAAGCACCCATGATAAAAAAGTAGAAGAAGAAGAAAAAGCCGAACATCCAAAAGTTGGTATTTTTTAAATAGTACATATGGACTTCCTTACCCTGAATGCGGGCAGGCGTGAACCTGCCCGAGTGTTTTTACTTTTGGCCCCAGACCAGCTGGTAGTGGTAGCGTCCGGCGCTAAGCTGAAATTCCGGCGAAACCGAAGGACTCCACGAGTCATCGCCGCCGACGCCCATATGGAAACCATCAATATTGAGCCAGGTCCCAGCTTCCGGCTGTAGCAGATGGCGGTGGCTGGTCTCCATCAACTGTTTCTGACCGTAGCGGCTGATGTTGAACAGGAAATCACCATGCCAGCAGTGCGGGCCGTACTTGAGTTCACGCGTTCCACAGCGCAGCCCATTTTCAGTCGGGAAAACATACGGGGTATACATCTCCTCCAGCGACAGATCCCAGCGGTCAAAGCAGGCAGCGGAAAGCCTGTCCGGGTAGTTTTCATGTGGCCCCAATCCCAGCCAGTTAACCCGCTCAGCCACCTGCGCGAGCTGGCAGCTCAGACCGATACGTGCCGGGTGAGGCGTGCCGCTGGCAACATCAACGTCGACAGTTATTCGCATCTCGCTATTGCCGTCGATACGGTACGTTTTACGGCTGACGAACAGCGTTTCACCCTGATACTGCCAGGCATGAGCGGTAGTTATCTGCACAGCACTGGCCAGTACGTCGGCATCACATTGCAGCAATACGGCTTCGGTCTGATAATGCCCGGCAGACTTCCAGCGCTCCACCCAGGCGTTAGGATCGATGCGGGTTGATTCGCTCACGCCAATATCGTTATCCAACGGCGCGCGCGTAAACTGGTCAATAAGCGGCGTCAACAGTTGTGCTTCTTCGCCAATCCAGTACTGCGTCAATACGCCCTGCTGGCGGCTAAACTCCCAACGCTTCTCGTTCACTGTGATGCTGAATGTGCTCTCGCTGGCAGTGAGCTTTGGCGTGTGGTTGGCGGGCTGCGGCAGCGGCGTACAGAGTTTCTCGTCGAGCTTCCATTGTTGCCAGGCGCAAATATGTCCGGCCTGCGACCATGCGGTTGCTTCAGGCTGTTCAACGCGAACGGTCAGCCACAGCTGGCCTGCTGTTTCCGGCTTCGGGAGGTCCGGCAGCGCGATGATCTGACGCCCCTGCGGCGGAATATCCAGCGTCGCCACGCCTGAAGCCAGTGGATTACCATCCAGCATCAGTGACCAGTGCAGAACCTCGTTATCGCTGTGGCGGAACAGGTATTCGCTGGTGACTTCAATCTTACGTTCGGCCCCCGGCAGCAGCGCAAACTGGAAAAATTGCTGTTCATGTTTGGCTTCATACAGTGCCGGGTGCGGCGTGCGATCGGCAAACACCAGACCATTCATGCAAAACTGGCGATCGTTAGGCGTGTCGCCAAAATCACCGCCGTAGGCAGACCACGACTTGCCATCAGCATCGTGTTTGATAAGCGACTGATCCACCCAGTCCCAGACGAAGCCCCCCTGCAGACGCGGATACTGGCGGAATGCCTGCCAGTATTTGGCGAAGCCGCCGAAACTGTTACCCATCGCGTGAGCATATTCGCAGAGGATCAGCGGGCGCTGCTCGCCAGGTAGCGACAGCCACTTTTTGATTGACCATTTCGGCACGACAGGAAAAGGCTGATCCTGATCGACGCGGGCGTACATCGGGCAAATAATATCGGTGGCGGCAGTGTTGGCTCCGCCGCCTTCATACTGCACCGGGCGGGACGGATCCTCTGATTTCAACCAACGATACAGCGCGTCATGATTTACACCGTGACCCGATTCATTACCCAGTGACCAAATGATAATGCTCGGATGGTTGCGATCACGCTGCACCATCCGCGTCACGCGCTGGCTCATGGCGGGCAGCCAGTCTGGATCGTTGGTCAGGCGATTCATCGGCACCATTCCGTGGGTTTCAATGTTGGCTTCGTCCACGACATACAGGCCGTAGCGATCGCATAATGTGTACCACATCGGGTGGTTCGGGTAATGAGAGCAGCGTACGGCGTTAAAGTTGTTCTGCTTCATCAGGAGAATGTCCTGCACCATCGTCGCCTCGTCCATCACCTGGCCATTCTCCGGGTGATGTTCATGACGGTTGGTGCCGCGAATCAGCAATGGCTTGCCGTTCAACAGCAGCAGGCCGTTTTCAATGTTGACCTGACGGAAGCCAACGTCACAGGCTTCAGCTTCCAGCAGCGTACCGTCGGCGGTGTGCAGTTGCACCACGGCACGATACAGATTCGGTGTCTCGGCGCTCCATAATGCTGGGTTTTCGACGTTCAGACGCAGGGTGATTCGGTCATGGTAAGCGCCGCGCTCATCAATGATGTCACTGCCTAATGGTGCGCTTTTTTCGCCGACTAACGTTTCGCCATCCCACAGCTGTACCGTCACGCGTAAATCATCGCGTAGCTCGCCTGTTACCCGCACTTCCGTTTCCATAATCGCGCGACTAAAGTCGTCGTTGAAACGGGTGTTTACCCGCAGGTCGCTGATTTGCGTACCAGGTTTGTGTAGCAGAGAGACATCGCGAAAAATCCCGCTCATCCGCCACATGTCCTGGTCTTCCAGATAGCTACCATCGCTCCAGCGCAGCACCATGACCGCCAGACGGTTTTCGCCATTGTGCAGATAATGGCTAAGATCAAATTCAGACGGCAGGCGGCTGTCCTGTCCGTAGCCCACCCAGCGCCCGTTGCACCACAGATGGAACGCCGAGTTCACGCCATCAAAAATGATTCGCGTCTGTCCTTCCTGAAGCCAGGCATCGTCAACGCAGAATGTGAGCGAGTAACAACCAGTAGGATTATCAGTCGGTACAAACGGCGGGTTAACCGGTATGGGATAAGTGACGTTGGTATAAATCGGTGCATCATAACCGTCCATCTGCCAGTTGGACGGTACGTTGATGGTATCCGACTGCGGCAGATCGCTTGTCAGCCAACTTTCCGGCACCGCTTCAGGCGAGGCAAACCAGGCAAATTGCCACTGTCCATTCAGACTGAATTTCTGCGCAGATTTACGATTATCGCGAGCGTCATCAGCATTTTTCCAGCTGTAAAAAGGAGGATGCGCCTCCAGCCGGTTGAGTTGCGTTACGCCTGGGTTTTCCCAGTCGCGTCGAGCCAGCACTGCGGCGAGTGAATTTGTGTTCAGGGGCATAGCTGTATCCTTTTAGAAATTGTTATCCGCTCACAATTTAAATCAAAATAGAGGCATAACGTTATTTCTGTAAAGGATAAGATGAACAATGAGTGAACTCACTCACACAATTTTACCCGTTCATATTTTGGGCGATAGCTGGGAAATCTGACGGGCCAGCTGAATCAGTGATTCGGCCAGGATCTCAGGGGAGGTCGCCAGGACATTGGGAGGCTGAACGGTCTTACGTTGAATCAATGACACGGGCAGTAGCTGGTTATTAGTCGCGGGTTCTCCGCCAGAGAGTTGCAGCAGTTTGTCTACACTCGTTTTGCCAAGCAGCGAAAAGTCCTGTCTGATGGTGGTCAGCGGCGGAATATAGCAGGCACTATCCTCAGTATCGTCATAGCCAATAATGGAAACGTCGCTCGCCACGCGTAGACCAAATTCGCTTATCGCCCGCATTGCGCCCAGCGCCATCTGATCGTTAGCCACCAGAATGGCGGTAGGAATCGTCCCGTCATTAAGCATTTGCAGGGTTTGCTGAAAACCTGACATCGCACTCCAGTCGCCTTCTGTTTCAGCAACCGGCTGTAACTGGTAGTGCGCCAGATATTTATGCCAGCCTGCGAGTCTCAGTCGCGCGGAAACCGAAGAATGCGGTCCGGCCAGTAGCGCAATGCGCTGATGTCCATGCTCTACCAGATGTTCAACACCCAGACGCGCGCCGTCATCGTGAGAAAAAATAATGCTGTTAATGGGGGACTGGTCGGAAACGTCGAGAAAGAGTACCGGCACGTTGCCGCAGCTTGTCGCCACCGCAATAGCGTCGTTTTCATCGAGCGGATAGTTAACGATCAAACCGGTTACCCGTTGCGTCAGCAGATTATGTACCGCCGCTTTGCAGGCCTCAACGCCGTTGCGCTCCACCATGGCGATCACAACGCTGGCGCCTGACCTGTCGGCGCGAGATTTAATGGCCGCAACAATCTGTGATGGCGCATGCAGCGCGAGATTAGCAGTAGCGACGCCAATAAGCGGCGTCTGTTTTCCCGCCAGTTGCTGCGCAACGCGATTGGGAATGTAATTCAGCTCCGCCATCGCGGCTTCAACTTTTTCACGAGTTTTGGCGGAAACATGGTTAGCCTGATTCACCACACGGGAAACGGTCTGGTAGGAGACCCCCGCGTGATCTGCGACATCGTATAGCGTTACCGGTTTCACATTCATCACCCTGATTTTACTGTTGTCTGCACGCTATGATGCCATACTCCACCAGGCTTTCACTATGCCGCAGGCGAGTGAATTGCACGGTACAGAGGGGGTTCTGTAGACCTTCTGGCAACCTCAATGCTGTGCGCCACAACATTTTTTATATTTACGCCCGCTGCCGCACGGGCAGGGATCGTTGCGGGTAGCAGTCTTCGGCTGCTGCTGCGCCTCTTGCGCCAGCCACTGCATCATCGCCGGGAGCGGATAGCCATTTTCCAGAAGCTGCCGCCAGACGTTCATATAAGGCGTCACGTGCTTGAAAAAGTGCTTATAGCCCGTACACAGGTAGTTGTGGCCGGGGCGACCGCTTGGGGAAACGGCGAAGCGATGTTTCGGACACCCGCCGTGACAAACAAAACGAAACTCGCAGTTGCGGCAATCCGCCGTCAGCGTCTCTTTTTTGGCCTGACCAAAGGCGATGGCCTGTTCGCTATTGTTTAACTCACGAATGCTCTGCTGGTGAATATTGCCCAGCTTATGCTCCGGATAGACAAAGTGATCGCAGTTATACAGATCGCCGTTTGATTCCAGCGCGAAAGCATGGCCGCAGGTTTCGGAATGCACACACAGCACCGGCGGCTGGCCAGTCCACGCCGCCAGGGCAACGTCAAACATCTGCACATAGACGCTATCGACGTCGCGGCGCACCCAGATATCGAAAATTTGGTTGAGAAACTCGCCAAACTGCCAGGAAGGTACCGTCCAGGGCGCGAGTCTTGCCGCGCTCTCTCCCGGCAATACCAGCTGTAGTGGCGACGACGCATCGCTGCTCATCCGTTCGACCAGCGGAATAAACTGCATATAGCGCGAACCCGCCGCCAGCAGGAAATCATACACTTCGCGGGCGTGTTCAACGTTATGCTTGCCGACAACGGTCAGAGTATTGAACTCGACGTTATGCGCCTTCAGCAGCGCCATCGCCGCAACGACCTTATCGTGGGTCCCTTTTCCGGCGCGGTTGACGCGGTACTGGTTATGCAGATGCGCCGGGCCGTCTATCGACAAGCCCACCAGAAAACGCTGCTCGGCAAAAAATCGCGCCCACTCGTCGTCCACCAGCACGCCGTTGGTTTGCAGGGCATGATCGATCTTTTTGCCGTTGGCGTATTTATCACAAAGCTCAACGACGCGGCGAAAGAACGCCAGCCCCATCATCGTCGGTTCGCCGCCCTGCCAGGCAAAGGTTACCGCATCACCAGACTGCGCTTCGATATGCTGGCGAATATAGTTTTCCAGCGTCTCGTCGGACATGCGCCAGTTTTTATTACGCTCGGGGTAAAGCGCTTCTTTTTCCAGATAAAAGCAGTAGGTGCAATCGATGTTACACACCGATCCGCTCGGTTTTGCCATCACGTGGCAGCCATTGATCATGCTGATTTTCCCTGATTTGATGGCCCGATACACTCTGCCATTAGTTATTCTCGACAATGTACTGATAGCAGCTGGCGATATGGCGAGCGATGGTGTATTCCACCAGCTCGCCGCGATCGTTAAAGCCCTGACGGGTCTTCACCAGCAGCGGTTCGCCTGCAGCAACCTGCAAAATATCGCAGTCCTGCTCCGTGGGCAGTTCGGCAGTAATGGTATCTTTATAGCCGTCGATATTCTCACCGCGCTGTTCCAGGGCGCTGTACAGACCCTCTTTAAACGCCTCTAGCGTCAGCTCGCCCAGACGCGGCGTTAGCCAGATATAGTTTACCTGCGCGGGTAGTTCATTTTGCCGATAAATCGTGCGGGTGAGACATTGAATTTTCTGCTCCGCCGGGAGAGCGAACGCCTGCGCCACTTCCGGTGGCGGCAAGCGCTGCTCGAGTGTCAGATTATGTCGCGAAATAGAGTGCTGCTGCTGACCGTCGACCAGCCGAATGCGGGTCTTTACTCCCTGTTTCTCGGAAGTGCTGATGACCATTGTGCCGATACCGGCCTGGCGTTTTACCAGCCCTTTGGCAGCCAGTTCGGCCAGCGCGCGCCGCGCCGTAATGCGGCTGACGCCAAAAAGCTCTTCAAACTCGGCTTCGGTAGGCAGGACATCATTCTTCTTGTAGGCCCCAGTTCTTAGCTTTTCCAGCAAGATGTCGTATAGCTGAGCGTATAAAGGCTTCGCACCGCGAGAATAGTCCAGTTCTTCTTTCATTAACTTGGCACTCCTGTTCCCCGGCCGCTGCCGGGGATACCCCTTAGAGCCTGTCCCAGTAGGCGTAGTTGTTGAAGCTAGTTTGGTGCTGGACAGCGCGCAGAAACCGGAGCGTACACGCAGTACGTGAGGATTTCGAGCACTGCCCAACGCCAAAATGGCAAATAAAATAGCCTAATGGGATAGGCACTTAATCAAGTCGCATTTCTAGCGCCATCTTATAGTACACGCTCTGATGCTGCTCCTGCGGAACCTCATTCTGCACGAAAGCCCACAAATTTTCCCGATCCCATGTCGGCTGGCAGGACGACTGAAGCTTCTCTGCGAGCGCATGCTGACCACTACCTTCCAGATGCTGCAACAGCGCAAACAGGCCGTAGCGCACCTGCGGCGCAAAGGCGGCCAATTCAGGTAACAAATGCGGGTCCAGCCCCAACAGCGGGCTTTGCGCATCATCCAGGCCATAGCGCGCGTACAGCTCAGCGGGCGCATCGTTTTCCTGCATCATGCGAATCATCTGCTCCACTAGCCGCCGCGCCACCTGTTCATCACGGCACTGGGTTTGCTGCGTCGGGTCGGACTCTAAGTCATACAACCGATGACCAAAGCGATCGGCACCGCGGGTCATCAACGACTCGGCGGGGATTTTCATCACCGGGCAGCCTTTAGTAAAGCGAAATGGCGGATGCAGCGTCGTTTCGCGTAGCTCCTGCGGCGTAAAGCGGCGGTTGATACGGGTCGGCATCAGCGTGTATTCGTACAGACCATCGATACCTTGCTCAACGGGCGAGCGCATGTAGATATAGCGGCCATCGGTAATATTAATATGGCAGCCGTGATAGCCAAACAGGGCATAGTCGCGTACCGGCGTATCGTCGCACAGCGCGGGAAGCAGCGACACGCCCTGCATATCCGCCGGTTTATCCAGACCGAAGCAGCCCAGCAGCGTCGCCGGAATATCAATTGTTTGCGCCAGCGCCTGGCGGGATTCGCCCGCACCGCCGTACTGCGGGTGCCAGATAAATAAAGGAATATTCGCCACTTCGTTATACAGCGGCATGATATTTTTTCCCCACCACTCGTGCTCACCGAGCAGAAAACCGTGATCGGTATTGACGATCAGCATCGTATCACGCCACAGGTCGTAGCGATCCATATGGTCCAGCACCTTGCCAACATACGCATCGACCATGGTCAGCAGCGCCATATAATACTTCTGGATCATGCTTTTACGTTCGGCGCTTTCGGTAACAAAGTAGTACGGCGGCCAGCCGTCAAACTGCGCAGGATCGTCAATGCCGTACATCTTCAGGTACTTTTCCGGCACGAAGAACGGCTCATGCGGATCGAAGCACTCCAGTTGTAAAAACCAGTTATCGCTGGCGTGGTTGGTATCAATAAACTCCAGCCCTTTGCCGATCGTCCGCGCCAGATGATGATCTTCTTCGTTGTGCATAAACTGCACGTTGATCTGATGCTGTATCCGGCTGGCGATCTTCCGCTGCTTGATCTCTTCCGGTTCGCCGGATTCGTAGCGATATTCTGGTTTATCAACGACGCCTTTCCAGGCGTCGCCCTCCTGACCACGCACAAATTCGTAGGTGCTGTAGCGCGAATGATAGGTCGCCCCGCCGTCGCGCCAGTAGTGTTTATGATCCGTCACCAGATGAGTGTGAATGCCGTTCTTCTTCAGCAACTCTGGAACCGAATCATCGAACGGTTCGATCGGCGACCAGCCGCGGTGTAAAAAATTATAGCGTCCGGTATGCAGTTCCCGGCGGGCGGGCATACAGGGCATGCTGCCGACGTAACCGTTATCGAAACGGACCGTGCGTTCCTTCAGACGCTGAAAATTCGGCGTAATCGCCCGATCGCTGCCGTAGGCCGACAGCAGGCGCTTATTCAGCGAATCAAACATCAACATAATCGCTTTCATGCTTTACTCCTTAATCCTTTATTCACGCCGTTTCTTTATCGTAACCGCGCATTTTGCCAACGATATAGGTCAGCACGAAGGCTGCGGCGCAGCCGGTTAACCAGGAAATGATGTACTGCAAATATTTACCGTCAGCGATGAGCGGCAGCGCGGATAGCCCGGCTGCGCCAACGCCGTTGGTCGAGACGCCCAGCAGCACCACCATCATTCCGCCGAAACCCGCGCCGATGGAGCCGGTAATAAAGGCGAATCCGGCCGGAATATTGACGCCGAAAATGGTGGGTTCGCCTACTGCCAGAATGGAGGTTGGGATTGCGCCTCTGGCGATTTTCTTCATCACCGGGTCGCGGGTCAGCAGCAGTACCGCCGTCGCCGCGCCGACCATTCCGGCATTGGACATGATCTGGATGGCGAACAGCGGCGCGTGGCCGGTGGCGTTAATCATCTCCAGATGGATTGGAAACAGGCCGTGGTGCAGACCGAGCGAAATCAGGAACGGGAACAGCGCCGAGAGCACAAAGCCCGCTGCGATGCCGCCGGTAGAAAGCAGGCCGTTCAGCCCGTGCAGAATACCGTTAGAAACCACGCCCGCCACGGGCATAATCACCAACAGCAGCGCCGCCGCCATCACCACCAGCACGATAGTCGGCGTCACCACCACATCCACGATATCCGGCACAAAGCGCCGAACTTGTTTTTCCAGCAGACACATTAGCCAGGCGCAGAGAATGACGCCAATCAGCCCACCCTGCCCCGGGATCAGCCCCAGCGCGGTAATCTGCGGCACAATGGTGATCGCCCCCAGCAGGCCGCCCATCACCGCGTTACCGTCAAACTCCTTCGCCGCCGTGACCCCGGTATAGATGGCGAGGAAACCGAACAGCGCCTTTGAGACAATATCAAGGAACTGGCTAACGCCCAGCATATGCCGCTGATCGAGTACCACCTGAGTTGGTGACAGATCCCCCAGCGCCGCCACGTGATGCGCCAGCGCCCAGGAAGCAGCGGAGTTCACCAACACGTTGTTGATACCCATCAGGATACCGGCCGCAATCAGCGACGGTAGAATCGGCACAAAGATATTGGCGATATGTTTGAGGATAACTTTGGTACGAGTCTGCTTTTTCGCCTTTTCCCGCGCCTGCTTCGCTTTTTGCTCGACAGCGCTTAAGGGAGTATCACCTGCGGGCTGGCCCTTGAGCAGATCGTTAATCACATTCGCGACCTTCGATGATTTCCCCGGCCCGACGATCACCTGCAGAGTATCGTCTTCCACCACGCCGAGCACACCTTCAATACTTTTAAGTGCGGCGATATCCACCTGTGATTGCTCACCGATGGTCATTCGGACGCGGGTCATACAGTTGGTGACGTGCAGCAAATTAGATAAGCCGCCACAGTGCTTCACAATCGCATTGCCCACCTGGTTGTAGTCCATACAGAGGTTCCTTTATTATTTTGGTGGCAATTGTTATAACAATATAATGTTATCATGTTTGTGAGGGCGATCATAAAGGCGAATTAACGAGCGTTTTTGGCGGGAGCAGAAACAAAAAAAGGAGGCCAAAGCCTCCCACAAGTCTGTTTTATCTTTATATCTTGTATCGCATTTCGTCGGGTAGCGGCTAACGCCTTACCCGACCTACGGGTTCACCATCTTCTGCGAGCCGGGTAATTCTGCATTATCCCTGACGCAGGTTCTGCGCGGCTTTAACCATGTTAGCCAGCGCGGCACGGGTTTCCGGCCAGCCGCGGGTTTTCAGGCCGCAGTCTGGGTTCACCCACAGGCGCTCTGCCGGGATACGCTGCTCCGCTTTCTTCAGCAGGGCTTCAATCCACTCCACGCTCGGGACGTTCGGCGAGTGAATATCGTAAACGCCCGGCCCGATTTCGTTCGGATAGTCGAACTCTTCGAACGACTCCAGCAGCTCCATGTCGGAACGCGAGGTTTCGATAGTGATCACATCAGCATCCAGCGCGGCAATGGAATCCATAATGTCGTTAAACTCGCAATAACACATATGGGTGTGGATCTGCGTGTCGTCTTTCGCCACGGCGGCGTTGATGCGGAAAGCCTCGACGCCCCACGCCAGATACGCATCCCAGTCGCTACGCTTCAGCGGCAGACCTTCGCGCAGCGCCGGTTCATCAATCTGGATAATGCCGATGCCCGCCGCTTCCAGATCCGCCACTTCATCACGCAGCGCGAGGGCAATCTGTTTCGCAATGGTTTCACGGCTGACGTCTTCACGCGGGAAGGACCAGCAGAGAATGGTCACCGGGCCGGTCAGCATGCCTTTTACCGGCTTATCGGTCAGGGACTGGGCATACTTCGCCCACTCAACGGTGATCGCTTCCGGGCGGCTGACGTCGCCGATCACTACCGGCGGTTTGACGCAGCGGGAGCCGTAGCTCTGCACCCAGCCGTTCTGGGTAAAGATAAAACCGTCCAGGTGTTCACCGAAATATTCCACCATATCGTTACGCTCGGCTTCACCGTGCACCAGCACGTCCAGCCCCAGCCGCTCCTGCTCCACAATCGCCTGCTTGATGTGCTCTGCTATGCCGGTACGATAGTTATTCGCATCAAGATTGCCCTTTTTGAAGTCCAAACGCAGGCTGCGAATTTCCGTGGTTTGCGGGAAAGAGCCGATAGTGGTGGTCGGCCAGGCTGGAAGCTTAAAGCGCGCCCGCTGCGCTTCGGCACGCACCTCATAGGCGCTCGTGCGCTGGCTGTCCTGCACGGTAATCGCCGCCAAGCGTTTTTCAACCGCCGCATTATGCACGCGGGTTGAATGACGACGGGCCTGAATTGGCGCGCTCCATTCGGTAATTGCGGCAGTATCACCGCTGTTCAGGGCATCACGCAGCAGCGCCAGCTCGGCACATTTTTGCAAGGCGAAGGCAAACCAGCTCTTCACTTCCGCATCCAGACGAGTTTCCACGCTCAGGTCGATCGGACTGTGCAGCAGGGAGCAGGAAGAGGCTACCCACAACTCGCGTTTACCGACGATGTCTTTAATCTGCGCGTATTTCTCGGTGAGATCGGCGCGCCAGACGTTGCGACCATTGATCAGCCCCGCAGAGAGCAGCCAGTCGGCAGGCAGACGTTGATGCAGCTCTGCCACGTCATCTTTACCGTGAACAAAATCAACGTGCAGACCCTGTACCGGCAGCGCGGTAATGGTATCAAGGTTCGCCGTAACGCCTTCAAAATAGGTGGTCAGCAGCAGCTTAACCTGGCCGCTAAGCTCCTCATAAGCCGGCTTAAAGGCGTCCAGCCACGTCTGCGGCAGCTCAAGCACCAGCGCCGGCTCATCAATCTGTACCCACTCAATGCCGCGTTTCGCCAGCTCCGCCAGCACCTGCTGGTAGACCGGCAGAATAGCGTTCAGCAGGCTCAGGCGGTCGAACGGCTCACCTTTCACCTTACCGAGCCACAGGTAAGTGACCGGCCCCAGCAGAACGGGTTTCACCTTGTGGCCCAGTGCCAACGCTTCGTCCACTTCATCCAGCAGCTGGGTCCAGGTCAGCTTGAACTGCTGGCCTTGGGTGAACTCCGGCACCATGTAGTGGTAGTTGGTGTTAAACCATTTGGTCATCTCCGCGGCGGCAGCCGGTTCACCGGTCGGCGCGCGACCTCGGCCAATGCGGAACAGGGTATCAATATCGACGGAACCGTCTTTGTTCTGATGACGAGCCGGCACGTTGCCGAGCAGCAGGCTGGTGGTCAGAACATGGTCGTACCAGGCGAAATCGCCCACCGGCAGCAGATCAACGCCTGCCTGCTTCTGCTGATCCCAATGGCGAGCACGCAGCTCACGCCCAACCGCCAGCAGTTCTTCACGGGAGCTATTGCCTGCCCAGTAGCTCTCTTGCGCTTTTTTCAGCTCGCGACGCAGGCCAACGCGAGGGAAACCGAGGGTGTGGTTAATAATTGTCATGATATGCCCTTATGGAATTTTTAGTATTTAGCCGTCTGGATGTTTACACATCCATAATGTGAATGTACTGTATATTCCTCAAGCGCAAATTATTCATGCCGAAGTGAAGGACTTTCATGATCGAAATAAAACACCTGAAAACGCTCCAGGCGTTGCGGAATAGCGGTTCTCTGGCAGGCGCGGCAGCGGCCCTGCACCAGACGCAATCCGCCTTGTCCCACCAGTTCAGCGATCTGGAACAGCGCCTTGGCTTCCGTCTATTTGTGCGTAAAAGCCAGCCGCTGCGTTTTACCCCGCAGGGAGAGATTCTGCTGCAGCTGGCCAATCAGGTGCTGCCGCAAATCAGCCGCGCCTTGCAGGACTGTAACGAGCCGCAGCAAACCCGGCTGCGTATCGCCATCGAATGCCATAGCTGTATTCAATGGCTCACCCCGGCGCTGGAAAATTTCCGCGCCCGCTGGCCGCATGTCGAAGTGGATTTCCAGTCCGGCGTCACCTTTGACCCGCAGCCGGGGTTGCAGCAGGGTGAGCTGGATCTGGTGATGACCTCTGATATTCTGCCGCGCAGCGGTCTGCACTATTCACCGATGTTTGATTTTGAAGTGCGTCTGGTGATGGCGCCGGATCATCCGCTGGCGGCAAAAACGCGGATTGCGCCTGAGGATTTAGCCACCGAGCTGCTGCTGATTTACCCGGTGCAGCGCGCGCGCCTGGATATCTGGCGTCACTTTTTACAGCCAGCAGGGATCAGCCCGCAGCTGAAGAGCGTCGACAATACGCTGCTGTTAATTCAGATGGTAGCCGCACGGATGGGTATCGCTGCCCTACCGCACTGGGTAGTAGAAAACTTTGAACGCCAGGGCCTGGTGGTGACCAAGACCCTGGGCGAGGGGCTGTGGAGCCGACTGTACGCCGCAGTGCGCGATGGCGAGCAGCGTCAGCCGGCTACCGAGGCGTTTATTCGCTCAGCGCGGAACCACGCTTGCGACCACTTACCGTTTGTGCGGAGTGCGGAGCGACCCAACGCCGATGGACCCACAGCGAGGCCAGGATCACCAGAGCTCCAACAATAAAGCTCGGCCAGCGGGGTTGCTCCTGCCAGATGGCAAGGTTCACCAGCAGCCCGGCAGGCACGTGCATATTGTTCATGATGCCGAGCGTACCAGCATCCACCTGGGTGGCTCCGTAGTTCCACATAAAATAACCGATTCCCGACGCCGCCACGCCAAGAAAGACCAGAATGCCCCACTGTAGCGACGTTTCCGGCATTTTCTGCGCGTTACCCATCAGAGTCCAGGCAACTACCGCCACCAGAAACGCCCCGATATAGAACCAGGCGAAAGCGTTATGCTGCGGCATCGGGCGCGTTTCCATCAGGCGCTTATAGCCCACCATGCCGATAGCAAAGCTGATGTTGGAGAGCTGTACCAGGATCAGACCGGTCCAGAAATGGTTGGTCACCTGGTCATAACGGATAATTCCCGCGCCGATCACCGCCAGCAATGCGCTGCAGGCGTAGCCCCAGCGCAGGCGACGTCGGCTCATCAGATCGTAGATTAGAGTAATATAGAGCGGCGTCAGAACGGTAAACAGCAGGAGCTCAGAGACCGTCAAATAGAGGTAGGCGTGGAAGCTCAACATATACATGATGCCAAGCTGCATCGCCCCCACCAGCATATACAAGCCAATAGTAGTCAGGCTTTGCCCACGCGTACGCAGGAAAGGTGAAAACACCAGCGCCGCCAGGCCAACACGCGCCAGCACCGCGAAATAGCTATCGACATGACCCGCCAGATATTCGCCGTACAGGCTAAAGGAAAAGGCCCACAGAATGGTGGTGATAATCAGTAGCGCCACAATGAATGTCTCGTAGATTAAAGAACACCCATTGTAGCGAAGAGGTTAGTTGACAACTGCTCAATTATAGAGCAACCGTCAATCTTTTTTAGTCGAGATACAGTTTACGCAGATAGTGCGGTACGGCGTCATCGGCGTTGCTGCCGATCACTTCCAGCTCCGGATGCAGGTCTTTCAGGCGCTGGTGCGCGTTGGCCATAATGCAGCCCTTGCCCGCCATCGATAGCATTTCCGCATCGTTCATGCCGTCGCCGAAGGCGATACACTCTTTCAGGCTATAGCCGAGCATTTTCGCCACCGCCTCCAGCGCATGCCCCTTCGACACGCCGCCCGCCATCACCTCCAGGCAGGTCACGGTAGAGAAACTCACGTTTACGCGGTCGCCCCAGCGCGCGTTGATCGCCTGCTCCAGCGGCAATAGCTGCTCATGCTTATCACAGGTGAAAAAGACCTTGCTGATCCCCTCAGGGTCCAGTTCGCCCGGCTCATACAGTTTGTAGTTGAACACCGCCTCTTTGAAGAAACGCATCTCTTCAGGACGATGGCGGTTCATAAACCACTCATCCTCACGATAAACGTTGGTCACAATCGCCGGATCGTTACGCATCATCTCGAACAGATCGGTGGCGATATCGCGGTCGAGGTTATGGGCGAAGATCTGCTTCCCTTCGCTATCGTGCACCCGCGCGCCATTAGAGGTGATCATGTAGGATTTAATGCCAAGATTATCGCGAATTTGCCCAACATCGATGTAATGACGGCCGGTCGCAAATACGAAGTTGATGCCGCGTGCGGTAAGCAGCTTCAGCGTCTCTTTGGCGTAAGGGGTTAAGCAGTGATCGGGGGAAAGCAGCGTGCCATCTAAGTCAGACGCAACAACCTGGTACATAAAAATTTTAACCTCTAAGCAGGGCGACGAGCGTTTCGCCGGATTAATTGTGTCGACCAAAAAAATCGACGATAGCATTCAGCGCGACCGAGCGCATGGCGTCCTTTTCAAAAAGGATCTCATGGTATGCCCCTTCTATGACAAACGGCTTATTCCCCTCACAAGGGTGACCGCCAGAAGCGCGAAGTTCACAGTAGCGATCGTGCATACGGTTATCGACCACCCGCTCTTCTTCCGCCTGGAGCAATAACGTTGGCGTGACGTCTTTTTCCGCGCCAGCCAGCACCTCTTCACCCGCAAGGATACCCTCGCGTACCCAGTGAAACGTTGGGCCGCCGACCCGCAGCTGTGGTTCATCAGCGTAAAAACGCAAATTGCGACGATAACGCTGACGGCTGTGCGTCAGTACGTTGACCGCAAAAGGCAACGCCCGCCAGCGGCCAGTTCCAAGGGCGTACTCTTCACGAATGCGCTGATGGCCCTCAGCCCAATCGAGAATATGACGCACCATCCAGTCAGGCAGGCGCATGACAATGCCGAACATCGGCGCACAGAGCACTATTGCGTCGCAATGCTGACGGTGGCGCTGCAAAAAAAGCGTCGCGATTGCACCGCCCATTGAGTGGGCCAGTATAAACCGTTTTCGCCAGTGCCCGGGCACCACTTCCTGCTGCCAGAAAGCGGCAAGATCGTCGACGTAATCGCTGAAATTAACAACGTGACCACGGTGGGTATCGGAAAGCATTCGCCCGGAGCGCCCCTGACCGCGATGATCGATAATCATCACATCAAAGCCGCTATGGAAAAGATCGTAAGCCAGTTCGGCGTACTTCACGTAGCTTTCAATGCGACCCGGACAGATAACAATCACCCGGTCGTTACTTTTGGCGCAGAAGCGAACAAAGCGTACCGGAACATTATCCACGCCCGTAAATTCCGCTTCTTCTCGCTGACGCCAGAAATCGGTCAACGGCCCCATGGTAAAGGCCGCGAACGCGTTTTCTCGTGTTTCCCAGTCCTTTTGCTGCAAAAACATCGGGCTTACACCCCTGATAACCGCTGAAAATCGTTTTTTTGCCGTGCATCACACAATGCTTACACAATAGCGTATTGTGGCATAAAAACAGACAATCAGGGAGTTTCTCATGACGTTCGAGTGGTGGTTTGCCTATTTGCTGACATCAATTATTCTCAGCCTGTCACCAGGTTCCGGGGCGATAAATACGATGACCACCTCAATCAACCACGGCTATCGCGGTGTCGCAGCATCAATCGCCGGATTACAGGCCGGGCTGGGCATTCATATCGTGCTGGTCGGCGTCGGTCTGGGCACCCTGTTTTCCCGCTCTTTGCTGGCATTTGAAATCCTCAAATGGGCTGGCGCCGCCTATCTTATCTGGCTCGGGATTCAGCAATGGCGGGCCGCGGGTTCAATCGATCTCAATACCCTGGCGAAAGTGCAAACTCGCGGAAAGCTCTTTAAACGCGCGGTGTTTGTTAACCTGACCAACCCGAAAAGCATCGTGTTTCTTGCCGCCCTTTTCCCGCAGTTTATCGTGCCCAATCAGCCTCAGGTAATGCAGTACCTCGTGCTCGGCGTCACCACCATCGTGGTCGATATTATTGTGATGATTGGCTATGCCACGCTGGCGCGGCGCATCGCCGGGTGGATTAAGGGACCGAAACAGATGAAGGCGCTGAACAAGGTATTTGGCTCACTGTTTATGCTGGTCGGTGCGCTGCTGGCTTCCGCCCGTCACGCCTGATGAATGGAATCACGCTCGCAATTTGAGGTTCACCTTGTGGATGCAGCAACACCGCCGCTCGAGGGCGTACGCAAAGAGATAAGATAATTCTTTTGCGTACTGTCGACTCCGCAGCGCCAATGCCAGAATGCCGCCAGATGCTCTTATTCATGGACGAAAACAATGGCGGAAGCGGCAACTCCACATGATGCGGTATTCAGAACCTTTCTCTCCCGCGTAGAAACCGCGCGGGACTTTATTGAGATCCACCTGCCGCCCTCGTTAATTCAGGTTTGCAAACTGGATACGCTACGCCTGGAATCAGGGAGCTTTATTGAAGACGACCTGCGGCCTTATTACAGCGATATACTCTATTCACTGGAGACCACCAGCGGTCAGGGCTACGTGCATGTTCTGATCGAACACCAAAGCTCGCCCGATAAACTGATGGCGTTTCGCTTGATGCGTTACGCCATCGCCGCCATGCAGAGGCATCTCGAGAATGGGCACAAGACACTGCCGCTGGTGATCCCGATACTCTTTTATCAGGGGCAGCGAAGCCCCTACCCCTGGCCCCTGAATTGGCTGGAAAGCTTTGCCGATCCGGATACTGCGCGTCAGCTTTACGCCAATGCCTTTCCGTTGGTGGATATCACCGTTATCCCCGACGACGAAATCATGCAGCACCGCAGCATGGCGGCCCTGACGCTGGTGCAAAAGCATATTCGCCAGCGCGAGATAGCTGAGCTTCTGGACAGGCTCACCAGCCTGTTGATGCTCGAACAGATGAGCAGACAACAAGTTACCGTACTGATAAAATATATGACCCAGGCGGGAGAAGAGCAGGACGTTCGGCCGCTATTATATGAGCTGGCACAGCGGGTGCCGCAGCATGGAGAAGTACTGATGACTCTGGCAGAAAAGTGGCTCGAGGAAGGTATGCAGAAGGGCATAAAGGAAGGCATGAAGGAAGGCATAAAAAACGGCAAACGCGCCGCCTTTATGGAGGTCGCAAAAGCAATGCTCAACCGGGGGATTGATGCTACTGCGGTTATGGAAATGACCGGCCTCACACCTGACGATTTGCAGCAACTCCGTCACTAAAATCTAACCCACCCGAAAACCCAGGGTGGGCTGCAGGATACTTAGCGCGAAATAATCAAATGAATACCAAAACCGGCGAATAGCGTACCGGCAACGCCGTCGATCCACTTCGCCATCCGCTGATAACCGCGGCGCATACCCGGAAGAGCAAACAGGCTGGCGACCACCGTAAACCAGGCCAGCGTCTCCAGCACGATCAGCAGGAAAATGCCCCAGCGCGCGCTGGCGGTAACGTCATCGCCAACAAACAGCGAGAACACAGAACCGAAGTAAATAATCGCTTTCGGGTTCGCCAGGTTGGTGAGTAGCCCCTTCAGGAAACTGCGACCGCTACGCGCCAGCTCAACCTGTGGCTCCGCCGCCGCTACGTCACTTTTCTTCAGCGCGCCGCGCAGCATTTGAAAGCCCATCCAGCACAAATACAGCCCGCCGCCGACCATGATAATGGTGTGCAGCCAGGCCATTTTCTCGATAATCAGGTTCAGGCCGAGCAGCGCCACGCCCGCCCACACCATCACGCCGCAGGTGATCCCCAGGACGCCCATCATCGCCTCTTTGCGGGAGCGGCTAACGGCGGTCTGTGAGACAAAGAAAAAGTCCGGGCCAGGACTCATCAGCGCAATGATATGCACCAGCGCCACGGTGAAGAAGAGCGTCAACATGATTAACTCGCAGGAAAATAGTAAGGACGAAAACTATATTTGCACTTTTTCGGCTGGCTGACTACTCATCATCACCATCCACGTGCGCGCGGATCAGAGCCATAAACTCTTTACCAAAGCGCTCGAGCTTACGCGTGCCGACGCCATTGACGCTCAGCATCTCTCCAGCGCTTAGCGGCGTTTGTTCGGCCATTTCGATCAGTGTCGCATCGTTAAATACCACGTAGGGTGGGATGTTTTCTTCGTCGGCGATCGCCTTACGCAATTTGCGCAGCTTAGCGAACAGCTTGCGATCGTAATTGCCACCAAAAGATTTCTGCATCGCCTTCGGCTTCAGCGCCACAATACGCGGCACGGCAAGCTGTAACGTCACGTCGCCGCGCAGAACCGGGCGGGCGGCTTCGGTAAGCTGTAGCGCGGAGTGCTGGGCAATATTCTGCGCCACCAGCCCTAAATGAATAAGCTGACGGATAACGCTGACCCAGTGCTCGTGGCTCTGTTCGCGCCCAATACCGTAGACCGGCAACTTATCGTGCCCCATATCGCGAATACGCTGGTTATTAGCGCCGCGCAGCACTTCCACCACGTAGCCCATACCAAAACGCTGATTGACGCGGTAAATCGTCGACAGCGCCTTCCGCGCGTCCATTAAGCCATCGTACTGTTTCGGCGGGTCAAGGCAGATGTCACAGTTACCGCACGGCTCCTGACGCCCTTCGCCAAAGTAGTTGAGCAGCACCAGGCGGCGGCAGGTTTGCGCTTCGGCAAACGCCCCCATTGCGTTGAGCTTATGACGTTCAATGTCCTGCAACGGCCCGGCGGGTTTCTCTTCAAGACAGCGTCTGAGCCACGCCATATCCGCCGGATCGTAAAACAGCATCGCTTCCGCAGGCAGGCCATCGCGCCCGGCGCGCCCGGTTTCCTGATAGTAGGATTCTATATTACGCGGGATGTCGAAATGCACCACAAAACGGACGTTCGGTTTGTTGATACCCATGCCAAAGGCTACCGTCGCCACCACGATTTGCAGGTCGTCGCGCTGAAATTTCTCCTGCACATCGGCGCGAATATCGTTTTCCAGGCCAGCGTGATAAGCCGCCGCGCTGATACCACGGCTTTGCAGGCGCGCGGCGGTATCTTCCACTTTCGACCGGCTATTGCAGTAGATAATACCCGACTTACCGCGCTGCTCCTGCACATAACGCATCAGCTGATCCAGCGGCTTAAATTTCTCCATCAACATATAGCGGATGTTGGGGCGGTCAAAGCTGCTGACCTGAATAAGCGGGTCGTCGAGCCCCAGCAGACGGACAATATCGCGACGGGTGGTATCATCGGCGGTGGCGGTAAGCGCCATAAACGGAATCTGCGGTATCCGCTGGCGCAGCTGCCCTAGCGCGGCGTATTCCGGGCGGAAATCGTGGCCCCACTGGGAAATGCAGTGCGCTTCATCCACCGCCACCATCGCCAGATTCCAGTGCGTGAGATGCTCAAGGAAGTTATCCAGCATCAGGCGTTCCGGGGCAATATACAGCAGGCGGATTTGCCCGCTGCGACAGCCGGCCATCACGTCCTGCTGCTGCTCACGGCTCTGCGTTGAGTTCAGGCACGCCGCCGCCACGCCGTTAGCCAGTAGCTGATCGACCTGGTCCTTCATCAGTGAGATAAGCGGCGATACCACGACGGTCAGGCCGCCCAGCACCAGCGCAGGAACCTGATAACACAGCGACTTTCCGCCGCCGGTCGGCATCACCACCAGACAATCGCGCCCTGCCAGCGCCGTATCGATAATGGTTTCCTGGCCCGGGCGAAATTGCTGGTAGCCGAAGGTTTCTTGTAAAACCTGCTTAGCCAGCGATTCCTGATTTAATACTTCCGCCTGTGCCACGTTGACCCCATATGCCTGAAAAGAAAACAGGCGCTATTTTCAGCGCCTGAGAGCCAGAGTGCAACGATTAAAACAGATCGTTGAGCATCAGCCCGACGCCGACGCGGGTCTGGTTAAAGTTATAATCGATGAGCGACTCGCCATAACCGCTATAGACCTGAGTATAGACGCGCACGTGTTTGGTTATCGGATAGCTCACCCCAAGCTCCGCGCCGCCGTAGCCGGTATTCCAGTTATATTGCCCCTGAGCGCTGAGAATCGCCTCGCCCAGTTGATAACCCACTTTCAGGCGATAGTAGCCCATATATTTGGTGATATCCGGGTTATCGTTGGTGCTGCCAATCACGTACCAGGGCTTCACTTCCACCAGCCAGTTGCCATTTTGCGCCATCAGCCGGGTATAAAGACGGTTCCAGCTGCGGGACGTGGGATCGGAACGACCGTTAGAGTCGTGGTTATAGCCCATCTCAACGTCACGCAGCGTCCAGCCAGCAAACGAATAGTCGGTCGCAAAACCGAGAAACAGCTGCGGCTCATAGTTGGTTTCGCGAAACGGCGCGGACTCTTTACTGTTGGAGAGCTGCCACCAGGATTTTTGCGTATAAGAAGCGCCCAGCAGCGAATTATCGCCAAGGATCCCCCGCCACAGAGGAAACGCCAGGCTAAGCTGGAATTTCACCTCATCCTTACGTGCATTCTCGGCCCAGTCGTAGCTGCGAATTGCTTCTTTATTGAGATCGCTGGTCCACGTATAGAGCAGATAGTTGCTCTCATAAGGATACAGCAGGAACGGATTATCATGGTCCTGTAACAGGTTGGCAATAATGCTCCCGCGAACGGCCGGAGTGTCGTGAACCTGTTTATTTACAGGCGCGTCCTGCGCCAGAACGCCAGCCGGAAGCGCAGCAAGCGCCAGCAGGCAGGCCAAAGAGATACGCATTACTGTTCTCCTGGATGGATAATTATTATTTCTGTTTAACCCAGCCAGCATTCTACCTATTTATGCGTCTTCTGACCTGTTATCCGTTCTTAAAGTAGAAATCAATATTTTAGAAGCATAAAATCAACATTTCATTAACCAATGGAATGTTGCCATGTCTGAGCTTACCGCCGCCGCCGCCCTTAAGCTGGTGGGAGAAATCTTTGTTTATCATATGCCTTATAACCGTGCCTTAGGGCTGGAGCTGGAGCGCTACGAAAAAGAGTTTGCTCAGATCAGCTTTAAAAACCAGCCGATGATGGTTGGCAACTGGGCGCAGAGCATTTTACATGGTGGAGTGATTGCCTCTGCGCTGGACGTCGCCGCAGGTCTGGTATGCGTCGGCAGCACGCTGACCCGCCACGACACCATCAATGAAGAAGAGCTGCGCCAGCGCCTGTCTCGAATGGGGACCATCGATCTGCGCGTCGACTACCTGCGTCCGGGTCGCGGGGAACGCTTCACCGCCACCAGCAGCCTGCTTCGCGCCGGTAACAAGGTCGCAGTGGCCCGCGTCGAGCTGCATAACGAGGAGCAGGTTTATATCGCCAGCGCCACGGCAACGTATATGGTGGGTTGATTGCCATAAATCGAGTAACATCACTCTCTTTGGCAATGGATTTGTACCGATGGATGCTAAACAAACGCGGGTAGGGGTTCTGCTGGCCCTGGCCGCCTATTTTATCTGGGGTATCGCGCCCGCGTACTTCAAGCTTATCTACTATGTTCCCGCCGATGAAATTCTGACTCACCGCGTGATCTGGTCCTTCTTCTTTATGGTGGCGCTGGTCAGCGTCAGTCGTCAGTGGCCGCAGGTTAAAAGACTGCTAAAAACGCCGAAAAAGGTGTTCCTGCTGGCGCTGTCTGCCGTGCTGGTAGGCGGCAACTGGCTGCTGTTTATCTGGGCGGTAAATAACCACCATATGCTGGAAGCCAGCCTGGGGTATTTTATTAACCCACTGGTGAATATTCTATTAGGGATGATCTTCCTCGGGGAGCGCTTTCGCCGGATGCAGTGGCTGGCGGTAATGCTGGCGGCCTGCGGCGTTCTGGTGCAGCTGTGGACCTTCGGCTCGCTACCGATCATCGCGCTGGGCCTGGCGTTCAGCTTTGCGTTCTACGGCCTGCTGCGTAAAAAGATCGCCGTCGATGCGCAAACCGGCATGCTGTTTGAAACACTGTGGCTGCTGCCGGTCGCTGCGATTTATCTGTTCGGCATCGCCGATAGCCCAACCAGCCATATGGGTCAGAACCCATGGTCGCTGAACCTGCTGCTGATGGCGGCGGGCGTGGTGACCACCATCCCGCTGCTGTGCTTTACCGGTGCGGCAACGCGTCTGCGCCTTTCTACGCTGGGCTTTTTCCAGTATATCGGCCCAACTCTGATGTTCCTGCTGGCGGTAACGTTCTACGGCGAAGTGCCGGGCGCGGATAAGATGGTGACCTTCGCCTTTATCTGGGTGGCGCTGGCGATTTTCGTGATGGATGCGATTTACACCATACGCAGAACGCGCAGGGCATAACAAAAAAAGGAGCCGAAGCTCCTTTTTTTACAGCCAGTTTTTACGCTTAAAGTACAGATACGGCGCCAGACCGGCGAGCATCATAAAGACAATCGCGCCGGGATAGCCGAAGCTCCAGTGCAGCTCGGGCATAAATTCGAAGTTCATCCCATAGCTGGAAGCCACCAGCGTCGGCGGCAGAAAGACCACGGAAACCACCGAGAAGATCTTGATGATGCGGTTCTGCTCGATGTTGATAAAGCCCATCGCCGCCTGCATCAGGAAGTTAACTTTCTGGAACAGTGATTCGTTGTGCGGCAGCAGGGATTCGATATCGCGTAGGATCTCACGCGCCTGCTCCAGCTGGCCCGCCGGTAAACGCGCCTTACGCACGAGGAAGTTCAGCGCGCGCTGGGTATCCATCAGACACAGGCGAACTTTCCAGCCGATATCTTCCTGCTCAGCGAGGGTAGAGAGCGCCTCATCGTAATCATCGCCCTGACGGCCTTCCATAATCACCCGGCTGAGTTTTTCCAGGTCGCTGTAGATGTTTTCAATTTCATCCGCCAGCTGTTCGATTTTGGTTTCGAACAGGTCAAGCAGCAGCTCGTAGGCATTACCATCAACCATCGACTGGTTGCGAACGCGCATACGATACAGGCGAAAAGCGGGCAGCTCCCGCTCGCGCAGGGTGAACAGACGCCCTTCGCGGATAGTAAACGCCACGGTCGAGTTACCGGCGTGATCCTCTGCATCTTCAAAAAAGAAAAATGAGTGGATGTGTAAACCGTCTTCATCTTCAAAGAAACGTGCTGACGCTTCGATGTCTTCCAGTTCCGGGCGCGTTGCCAGGTTCTGGCCCAATTCCGTTTGCACGCGGCTTCGTTCTTCATCGTCAGGCTCGACCAGATCGACCCACACCGAACTGGCGAGGTGCTTGATCTCATCGGCTTCCAGACGCGTTAAACGATTATTTTCCAGTTGAAATGCGCTCAGCATGACCGGGACTCCCAATGCAAAAAAATTATCGGACAGTTCGGTGGGCACACAGAAACAATTTGGGTTTCAGACCATAAAGCCTGACTCAGAGCGACGGGAATAGAACGGGTCGCCGACAACCGCTAAGGCTATCAGCATAAGAGGATAGCCTTAGGAGTTGTTCCTGATGAACAGGAAGTTGAGCCAGCATCTACTGGGTGTGTCCAAGGCGAATGTCCTCTTAGCGTAATCGTGCGCGCATGTTACGCCAGCGCCAAAACGGCGTCAACACGCAACGGAACGCTAAAGAGCAAATCAAGCGCCTTAACGTACAAAGGTAGCAGAATATTACAAAATAATGATATTTTTCTTAATGTTACACTATTTCCAGCCGGGCATAGGCAGCAACCAGCCACTTGATCCCCTGCCCCTGAAACGCGACCTGAAGACGACTGTGTTCGCCGCTGCCTTCGAGGTTCACGATGGTGCCTTCGCCAAACTTGGCATGGCGCACGCGCTGGCCCAGCTTATAGCCGGTATCGTTTTCCGCCATCGGCGTCCCCATGCGCTGATGGCTCACCGGACGACTCACCGTTGCGCGCAGACGCACCTCTTCCACGCACGCTTCCGGCAGCTCGCCGATAAAGCGTGACGGACGGTGATAAACCTCTTTGCCATACAGGCGTCGGGTTTCGGCATAGGTCAGAGTCAGTTTTTGCATCGCACGAGTCACACCAACGTAGGCCAGGCGACGCTCCTCTTCCAGGCGACCGCCCTCATCGAGCGCCATCTGGCTCGGGAACATCCCCTCTTCCACGCCGACGATAAATACCTGTGGGAACTCCAGCCCTTTCGCCGAGTGCAGGGTCATCAGCTGTACCGCGTCCTGCCAGGTGTCCGCCTGCCCTTCGCCCGCTTCCAACGCGGCGTGGGAAAGAAACGCCTGTAGCGGCATCAGGTCTTCATCTTCCTCGTTGTAGCTGAACTGGCGCGTTGCCGTCACCAGTTCCTCTAAGTTTTCGATACGCGTCTGGCCTTTCTCGCCCTTCTCCTGCTCGTACATCGTGCGCAGGCCAGAGTCTTTAATCACCCGGTCGGTCTGCACGTGCAGCGGCATATCGACGGTCTCCTGCGCCAGCGCGTCAATCAGCTCCATAAAGCGCTGTAAGGCGCTGGCGGCGCGACCGGCAAGAACTTTATCTTTTAACAGCTCGCGGCAAGCCTGCCACAGGGTCAGCTGGCGGTCGCGTGAAGTCTGGCGCACCACGTCCAGCGTGCGATCGCCAATACCGCGCGTTGGGGTATTCACCACGCGCTCAAACGCCGCGTCGTCGTTGCGGTTAGCGATCAGGCGGAGGTAGGAGAGCGCATCTTTGATCTCCTGGCGTTCGAAGAAGCGCATGCCGCCATAAATACGATACGGCATGCTGGCCTGCAGCAGCGCCTCTTCCAGCACGCGCGATTGGGCGTTGCTGCGATACAAAATCGCGCACTGCGCCAGCTGACCACCGTTTTCCTGCCAGGTTTTAATGCGGTTGACGACAAAACGCGCCTCATCAAGATCGTTAAACGCACAGTAGAGCGAAATCGGCTCGCCATCAGCACCGTCGGTCCACAGTTTTTTGCCCAGACGCCCGCTGTTGTTCTCAATCAGGGCGTTCGCCGCGCTGAGGATATTGCTGGTCGAACGATAGTTCTGCTCCAGGCGGATAGTTTCAGCGCCCGGGAAGTCGTTGAGGAAGCGCTGGATGTTTTCCACCTGCGCACCGCGCCAGCCGTAAATGGACTGGTCGTCATCGCCGACGATCATCACCTTGCCGGTATCGCCCGCCAGCAGGCGGATCCACGCATACTGAATGTTGTTGGTATCCTGGAATTCGTCCACCAGGATATTGGTAAAGCGCTCGCGGTAGTGCTGGAGAATATGCGGTTTGTTGAGCCACAGCTCGTGCGCGCGCAGCAACAGCTCGGCAAAATCTACCAGGCCGGCACGATCGCAGGCTTCCTGATAGGCCTGATAAACCTTCTGCCAGGTCTGCTCAACCGGATTACCGTAGCTTTGAATATGATGCGGGCGCAGCCCTTCGTCTTTCTGACCGTTGATGTACCACATGGCCTGACGCGGCGGCCACTGCTTCTCATCAAGATTCATCGCCTTAATCAGGCGCTTCAGCAGACGCAGCTGGTCTTCGCTATCGAGGATTTGGAAATCCTGCGGCAGGTTGGCATCAAGGTGATGAGCGCGCAGCAGGCGGTGCGCCAGCCCGTGGAAGGTGCCGACCCACATACCGCCCTGGGTGGTACCCATCAGTTGACCAATACGATGGCGCATTTCCGCCGCCGCTTTGTTGGTAAAGGTCACCGCCATAATGGAGTAAGGGGAACAGTTCTCCACGCTCAGCAGCCAGGCGATGCGATGAACCAGTACGCGCGTCTTACCGCTGCCCGCTCCAGCCAGAACCAGCATGTTAGTACGTGATGCCGCAACGGCTTCACGCTGTTTATCATTGAGGCTGTCGAGCAGGTAAGAAACGTCCATTGGCACCGCCGGAAATGAGACGCCCGGCAGCGTTCAGTTCACCGGGCTACTGTTAATTTATACAGAACTACAGACGATTATATCAGCGAGGTCAGAGATGCCAACCGTGAAATTTCAATGTGCGGCAGCAGGCGGCTATCGGTGGTATGCATCAGGTCTGCGCCCTGCGGTTTGATCCAGCAGGCCTGCATACCGCAGCGAATGGAGCCCGCCACATCGGTGGTCAGGTCGTCACCCACATGCAGGATTTGCGCTAACGGCAGTTCCAGCCGATCCGCCGCCAGGTGGTACATATCGGCAAAGGGCTTAGAGCGCCCGTCCGGACCCGCGCGCAGCACAAAGCGGAAGTAGTCGCTCAGGCCAAAGAGCTCCGGCTGAGCATTGCCATTGGTAATCGCCACCAGCGGCCATTTTTCGGCGAGTTTAGCCAGCGTATCGTGCGTCTCTTGCGGAATGTCGATCAGACTGCGCCAGTGGGCGAAGTTAGCCATCGCTTCGTCTGCCCCTGTCTTCGCCTGCTCCGCAGAAAGCCCAGCGTTGATCATCCCCAGCTCTAGCGCGCGACGCCGCCACTCGGTGACATCGTGATAAATCTCCGGCTCCGACGCCAGCAGCGTCTGGCGCAGCTGGTTCAGCTCGCTGGCATCAAATTGGCTCAGCGAAGGGTGATAGCTGCGCACAAAGCTCAGCGACTCATGCAGCGTCCGCTCAATCACCGGGCGATTGTCATAAAGGGTATCGTCCAGGTCAAACGTCAGTGCTGAAATCTGGCCCAGAGGTCGGTAAAAACGCATTATTTCCCCCGTTTGGCGCGCGGATGCGCCGCATCGTACACCGAAGCAAGGTGTTGAAAATCAAGATGGGTATAAATTTGAGTGGTGGAGAGGTTGGCATGGCCCAGCAGCTCCTGCACCCCGCGCAGATCGCCACTCGACTCCAGCATATGGGTCGCAAAGGAGTGGCGCAGCTTATGCGGATGTACATGGCTATTGAGGCCTTGCTTAATGCCCCATTCGGCAAAGCGCTTTTGCACGTTACGCGCGGAAATTCGCTTGCCCAGTTTGGATAAGAACAGCGCGTCGTCATCGGTACCGAACAGGCCGCGCAGGTCGAGCCAGTGCTCAACCCACACCACCGCGTTGCGGCCAATCGGCAGGCGACGTTCTTTGCTGCCTTTGCCCATCACCCACACCTCTCCTGACTCCAGGTCAAGGTGTTTAATGTCGAGATTCACCAGCTCCGAAAGACGCAGCCCGGCGCCGTACATCACCTCCAGCATCGCCCGATCGCGCACTGCCAGCGGATCGTTAAGATCGATATCCAGCAGTCGGTTAACATCGTCGACATCGATATTTTTCGGCAAGTGGCGTGGCGCTTTCGGCGCGGAGATGCCCTTCGCCGGATTGGCCGTCAGTTCACCCTGGCTCACCAGCCAGTCAAAAAAGCTGCGTAAGGCAGAAAGCCGCAGCGCCAGGCTGGCAGGCCCCAGCCCCTGGCGACGGCTGCGCACCGCCAGGCTACGGACCTGGGCGGCATCGCACTGCTGCCAGCTTTTAAGACCGCCGTTTTCCGCCAGCGTGATAAGCTTTTCCAGCTGGCGACGGTAGTTCAGCAGCGTTATCGGACTTAGCTGACGCTCGACGCCGAGATAGCGTAAAAAGCGCTCTACGGGAGCAAACAGGGGTGAGTCGGTCATGCTCGCTCAATCCAGCGATCCAGCAATCCGGGGAGCATCGAAGCAATCTCCTGCAATAGCTGCGTTCCCTGCCCTTGCTGATAATGTTGGGGATCGCGACTGCTGAAGAACATGACGCCGGGAGCATCATCGCCGCCGAGCAGCGACATTGCGACCGAACCGATGGCTTTCGCTTCCGGCAGCGCGACCAGCAGTTCCGGGCCGTTTAATGAGCCAAGATAATGGCGTTGCTGCCCAAGACGCTGAATGCGGATAGGTTCAAACGCCTGGCGACTCAGCGCCAGATGAGTGAATTTGGAGGGCGCGCCGAGCCGCCAACAGTCAGGAAACAGGCGCACCGTCGCCCCCGCCAGCCCCAGCTCACGCGCCCAACGATGAAAGCGATTCAGCATTTCATCGAGGCTATCAGCCGACGCCAGCCGCGTTTGCAGATGAAACAAACGCTGAAACAGGCTTTCGTTAGCCGTTGCCTGCTCCATCAGCAGCGTCATGTTCTCTTCCAGCACGTTGATATGATTCCGCGCCCGCGCCATGTGCCATTCCACCAGCGATACCGAACCACGCACCGGATGCGGAACCGACATGTGTTCCACCAGAGCCGCATTACGAATAAAGAATTCAGGATGTTGCAACAGATAGTCCACCACTGCGCGATCGTTCAGCTCGCTGGCGAGTTCCTGCTGTTCTTCCCCGATGTGTTTCATAAATGAATAAATCCGTCATAGACATGTGCCGCCGGGCCAGTCATATACAACGGTTGGCCCGGGCCTTTCCAGGCGATATCAAGACGCCCGCCGGGTAGTTCCACGCGGACCTCTTCGCCCAGTAATCCTTGCTGGATACCGACTGCCGCCGCCGCACAGGCGCCGCTTCCGCAGGCCTGCGTTTCGCCCGCGCCGCGTTCATACACGCGCAGACGAATATGGGAACGGCTGACCACCTGCATAAAACCGATGTTCGCCCGCTCCGGGAAGCGTTCGTGGTTTTCCATCACCGGGCCGAGCGATTCCACCAGCGCGGTTTCCACGTCATCGACCTGAATAACGCAGTGCGGGTTACCCATCGACACCACGCCGCACAATACTGTCTGTTCAGCAGCGCGCATAATATAGGTCTTTTCCGCTTTGTTGGCGCGGAACGGCACCTGCGATGGCTCGAAGTTCGGCTCACCCATATTCACGCGCACCAGGTCGTCTTCCGTTACGCTTAATACCATACGACCGTTTGACGTGCTCACGCGGATGTCACGTTTATTGGTCAGGCCTTTCAGGCGTACAAAGCGGGCGAAACAGCGCGCACCGTTGCCGCACTGCGCCACCTCGCTGCCGTCAGCGTTGAAAATACGATAATGGAAATCGAGTTCGGGATCGTAAGGCGGTTCAACCACCAGCAGCTGATCGAAACCCACGCCAAGGTGCCGATCCGCCAGGCGGCGAATCAGATCCGGTGAGAAAAAAACATTCTGCGTTACCGCGTCAACGACCATAAAGTCGTTGCCAAGGCCATGCATTTTAGAAAACTGCATTATCTACTCCAGTTGCGCGGAACAGAACGTTAGTAATTTACTTGGGTCGGGCCGCCGCTATCACCGCGATCGTTACGATCCGGCGTAGAGCTCTGGATACCGCTATCAACCGGTTTGGTCGGCGGGGATGCCGTTTTTTCCGCTGGCGGGAAATAAAGCGGACCTTTCAGGCCACAGCCAGTGAGGCTGAGGACCGCTAATAAAACGGCAAGCGTTGGGAAAACGTTTTTCATGGATAGTTGCCCGTGATTCATTCTTTCTGCTTTCTATCATCGCAGGAGAAGACGTAAACGCAAGCGTTTAGGGCAGCTTTTTGACTGCTTCCCGCCGTAAACAGCGAGGAGCCCCACTTCACAGAGCCGAACCTAAGCCGCGCGACGCGATTCAGGATTTACCCGCTCTCCGTGGGCTAACACTGCCAGCCCGGCAGCTTTTTGGGGTGCATCTGGGGTTGGCGAATGCTGTTCCGTATCGGGTGCCTGATTTTTATCCTTGCGGAGATCGGCG
>NZ_JAPUEW010000097.1:0-31976 GCF_027492335.1 Klebsiella sp.
GTTTGTGTGAAGTGATTCACATCTGCCGTGTCAGTGGGAGCGCATTATAGGGAGTTACCGAGCATCTGCAATAGTTAAATTGCAGAAAAATGACTGACTGCTGCATTCCCCAGCAAAACCCCACTTTATACCCTGTTACACACAGAATTATCCACAGACCACGAACAATTACCTTATTATTGAGGCCATCTTGCACCTCTATATAAGCAGCAATTCAGGGCAAAAAGGAGAAACATAAAAATTCGCGAGCGTTGCGCAAACGTTTTCGTTACAATGCCGCGCTATAACAAGGACGCCCGGTTGGGTGCGTTAGGTGAGTTTTTAGACAAAAATTCACCTAACGCTCTCTGTAATATTCAAATCCTGGGGATTTAATACCATGCAACAACGTCGTCCAGTCCGCCGCGCACTGCTCAGTGTTTCTGACAAGGCCGGTATCGTCGAATTCGCGCAGGCACTTTCCGCTCGTGGTGTAGAGCTATTGTCTACAGGTGGTACCGCACGCCTGCTGGCTGAGAAAGGTCTGCCGGTAACCGAAGTCTCTGACTACACCGGTTTCCCGGAAATGATGGATGGACGCGTGAAGACCCTGCATCCGAAAGTACACGGCGGCATTCTCGGTCGTCGTGGTCAGGATGATGCCATTATGGAACAGCACGGTATCGCACCCATCGATATGGTTGTCGTTAACCTTTATCCGTTCGCCGAGACCGTTGCCCGTGAAGGCTGTTCGCTGGAAGATGCGGTAGAGAATATTGATATCGGTGGCCCGACCATGGTTCGCTCAGCGGCAAAGAACCATAAAGATGTGGCCATCGTGGTGAAGAGCAACGACTACGAAGCCATTATTAATGAGATGGACGCCAACGAAGGCTCCCTCACTCTGGAAACCCGCTTCGACCTCGCCATCAAAGCTTTCGAACATACCGCAGCCTACGACAGCATGATTGCCAACTACTTCGGCAGCATGGTTCCGGCCTATTATGGTGAAAGCAAAGAAGCCGCTGGCCGCTTCCCGCGTACTCTTAACCTGAACTTCATTAAGAAGCAGGATATGCGCTACGGCGAAAACAGCCACCAGCAGGCTGCCTTCTATATAGAAGAGAATGTTAAAGAGGCTTCCGTTGCCACTGCGACCCAGATCCAGGGCAAAGCGCTCTCTTATAACAACATCGCAGATACCGATGCGGCGCTGGAGTGCGTGAAAGAGTTCAACGAACCTGCCTGCGTTATCGTTAAGCACGCTAACCCGTGCGGTGTGGCTGTCAGCTCCTCTATTCTTGACGCCTACGACCGCGCCTACAAAACCGACCCCACCTCCGCGTTCGGCGGCATCATCGCTTTCAACCGCGAACTGGATGCCGAAACGGCACAAGCCATTATCTCCCGCCAGTTTGTGGAAGTGATCATTGCACCGTCTGCAACAGAAGAAGCGCTGAAAATCACTTCCGCTAAACAGAACGTACGCGTCCTGACCAGTGGTCAGTGGGCAACCCGCGTTGCCGGTCTGGACTTCAAGCGTGTGAACGGCGGTCTGCTGGTTCAGGATCGTGACCTGGGTATGGTCACCGAAAGCGAACTGCGCGTGGTTTCCAGGCGTCAGCCTACCGAAAAGGAACTGCGCGATGCGCTGTTCTGCTGGAAAGTGGCGAAATTCGTCAAATCTAACGCCATTGTCTACGCCAAAGAGAATATGACTATCGGGATAGGCGCAGGCCAGATGAGCCGCGTTTACTCCGCGAAGATCGCCGGGATTAAAGCCGCCGACGAAGGGCTGGAAGTCAAAGGTTCCGCAATGGCTTCCGACGCGTTCTTCCCATTCCGCGATGGTATTGATGCCGCCGCTGCCGTTGGCGTGAGCTGCGTTATCCAGCCTGGCGGTTCTATTCGCGACGAAGAGGTGATTGCCGCTGCCGACGAACACGGTATTGCGATGATCTTCACCGACATGCGCCACTTCCGCCATTAATCCACGGAGCAGATGATGAAAGTATTAGTTATTGGCAACGGCGGGCGCGAGCACGCCCTGGCCTGGAAAGCGGTACAGTCGCCAAATGTCGATACCGTTTTTGTCGCACCGGGTAACGCAGGCACCGCGCTGGAGCCTGCGCTGCAAAACGTGGCTATCAGTGTTACCGATATCCCGGCACTGCTGGCCTTTGCCCAGAGCGAGAAGATTGACCTGACTATCGTCGGCCCGGAAGCGCCGCTGGTGATTGGCGTGGTCGATGCCTTCCGCGCCGCTGGCCTGAAAATCTTCGGGCCAACCGAAGGCGCCGCGCAGTTGGAAGGCTCCAAAGCCTTCACCAAAGATTTCCTCGCCCGTCATAACATTCCGACGGCGGAATATCAGAACTTCACCGAAGTTGAGCCTGCGCTGGCATACCTGCGCGAGAAAGGCGCACCCATTGTCATCAAAGCCGACGGCCTGGCCGCCGGTAAAGGCGTTATCGTCGCGATGACTCTCGAAGAAGCCGAAGCCGCCGTGCATGACATGCTGGCCGGTAACGCCTTTGGTGACGCGGGTCACCGTATCGTTATCGAAGAGTTTCTCGACGGTGAAGAAGCGAGCTTTATCGTGATGGTTGACGGCGAGCACGTGCTGCCGATGGCCACCAGCCAGGATCACAAACGTGTAGGCAATGGCGATACAGGTCCGAACACTGGCGGGATGGGCGCCTACTCACCGGCGCCAGTCGTGACCGATGAAGTTCACCAGCGCACTATGGAACGCATCATCTGGCCAACCGTCAAAGGCATGGCAGCAGAAGGGAACACCTACACCGGCTTCCTGTACGCAGGTCTGATGATCGACAAACAGGGCAACCCGAAGGTTATCGAGTTCAACTGTCGCTTCGGCGATCCGGAAACTCAGCCGATCATGCTGCGCATGAAATCGGATCTGGTGGATCTGTGCCTCGCCGCCTGCGAAGGCAAGCTGGACGAAAAAACCTCCGAATGGGATGAACGCGCCGCGTTAGGCGTGGTGATCGCTGCCGGAGGTTACCCGGGCGACTACCGTACCGGGGACGTTATCCACGGCCTGCCGGTGGAAGAAACCGCAGACGGCAAAGTATTCCATGCAGGGACTAAACTCGCTGATGACGACCGCGTGTTGACTAGCGGAGGTCGCGTACTATGCGCCACCGCGCTGGGTCATACCGTTGCCGAAGCGCAGAAACGCGCTTACGCCCTGATGACCGATATTCGCTGGGACGACAGCTTTAGCCGAAACGACATCGGCTGGCGCGCCATCGAACGCGAGCAAAACTAGCGGCTAAGCTTAGCCAGCAGCGTTTTGCGCGTAATGCCCAACTGGCGGGCGGCTTCAGTTTTGTTGCCGCCCGTTTTTTCAAGCGCCGCCAGAATCACCTCTTTTTCTACTTCCACCAGCGGTTGAATCACGTCATCGGATAGCGACAATACCGGAACTGGCGTACCGGCAATCGACAACGGCAGCTCGCGTTCGGAAATATACTCTCCCGTCAGCAGAACCACCGCCCGCTCTACCGCGTTTTCCAGTTCACGAATATTGCCAGGCCAGTCGTAGTGGATCAGCAAATCCATCGCCTGCGGCGTAAAACCCTGCACCGCCTTGCGGTTACGCTCGGCATAACGTTGCAGGAAATAGCGCGCCAGCTGTGGGATATCTTCTCGACGCTGACGCAACGGTGGCATGTCGATGGTCACCACGTTCAGGCGATAGTAGAGATCCTGACGAAAGCGACCGGCACTCACCTCTTCGGCTAAATCGCGATGGGTGGCGGCAATCAGTCTGACATCAACCTTAATCGTCTGATTACTCCCAACGCGTTGAACTTCTCGTTCCTGGATCGCTCGTAACAATCGCACCTGCATCAGCGGCGAGATATCACCAATCTCATCGAGGAATAATGTGCCGCCATCGGCTTGCTCAAAACGCCCTTCCCGCCGTTTATCGGCCCCGGTAAACGCCCCCTTCTCATGACCGAACAGTTCCGACTCCAGCAACGATTCATTGAGCGCCGCACAATTCAGCGTCACCAGCGGTTGATTATTACGCCTGCTACTGGCGTGGAGCGCACGGGCAACCAGCTCTTTGCCGGTACCTGACTCACCGCAGATCAACACCGTCGCATCAGATGGCGCCACCAGGGCGATATTGCTGAGTAGCGCCTGCATCGCCGGGCTATCACCCACCATGCCAAAGTGTGCTGCTGGGCCTGGATCCATGCCGTTATCGGACTGGCGTGTATGTGCCAGCGCCTGGGCAAGCGTCTCCTGCAGTTTGTCAAAATCCAGAGGTTTGATGAGATAATCCAGCGCCCCGGACTTGATAGCTTCAACCGCCGTTCCTACGCTGGAGAACGCGGTCATGATGAGTACCGGGATTGCCGGGTTGTAAGCCTTAATTTCCTTAAGCGTTTCAATACCGTCCATCTCCGCCATACGGATATCGCACAGCACCAGATCAAACACCTTTTGCTTCACCTGCTCCAGAGCTAATAGTCCGTTGTGGGCCAACGCGACGTTATAGCCCCAGCCCCTCAGTAAGGCCTGGAGGATCGTGCAATGGCTGACATCGTCATCAACAACCAGAATGTCTACCTTCTCATCCGTCATCCTTGTTCATCCTTTTGTTGCGCGCTCACCGGCAGATAAAGCGTAAAAGCGGCGCCTTTTCCCGGCGTACTGTCGGCATGGATCGTTCCGCCATGTTGTTCAACAATATTCTGAACTACCGCCAGCCCCAGTCCGGTGCCATCTGCTTTGGTCGTAAAATAGGGGGTGAAGATGGCCTGTCTTTGCTCTGCCGTCATCCCCTTTCCACTATCGGTCACGACGATTTTCACTCTCTGCCCATCGCATTCGCCGACTTCCACGCGAATCGTCCCATGATGTCCAATGGCCTGCATCGCGTTGAGATACAGGTTCAGTAATACCTGCTTAAGCCTGTCAGGATCAGCCTGAATCCGGCGTAGCGAAGGCTGAGCGTTAAAGTTCAGTTCGATAGCACGGCTCTGCGCATCCTGACCAATCAGTTGAAGCGAGTGGGTAATTACCTCATTCAAATCAACCCATTGATATTTTAAATGCGCCGGACGTACCAGCTCAAGCAGCTCGCTGACGACCCTGTTCAGGCGATCGGCTTCTTTTGCCATCACCTGGGCCAGCTGATGCGCTTCACCGTCGGGCGGGGTACGTTCAGCGAAATATTTTGCCAACCCTTTAATGGATGATAACGGGTTACGAATTTCATGCGCGACGCCCGCAGCCAAATGCCTGATCGCCACCAGTTTCTCTTTACGCGCCATCGCTTCCTGTAGTTGTTTACGCGAGCGCTGATAGCGTCGGAACCAGAATTGAGCCAGCACGGTGGCCACCATCACCACGCCTGCCGCACACAGCATAACGATCATATTCCGCAGACCACGGGCGTTGTCAGCATCCAGTTCCCGGGCATCAAAGGCGATAAAAATAACCTGCGGCACCTGAGCACGCAGGTCGGCAGATTCGCGGCGCATCATCATGCGCATATGGTGAGCGCCCCCGCCGTTAAGCGGGCGAAACTGGCGATAGATTTCCAGCGCCGGCTCCGGTTTTTCAAGCCGCCGCCAGCGTTCCTCGCTGCCAATGTTCAACTCGCGCATCGCATCGGCAGGATACAGCGTCCCACCAACCTGCTGCGGATCGCTATGAGCAATAACTTTGCCATTCTCATCCGTCACCGCAAACCACAGTACGCCAGGCTGCCAGGCCATCTCCTCGAGCAACGCCTGAAGCTGGGCGTGATGCATACGCATTCCCATACCGACGCGAGTTCCAGACTCAAGGGCGCGAATCAGTACGCTGCCTTTTTCCTGAATGGTCTGGCGCGCGGCGTCGTTCTCACGACCATTGTCGCGCACGATAAGTACGGAAAACAGGCACACCAGCAGTAAGATGAGGCCAGTCAATAGCCAGCTCAGCCCAACGGCGACAGAATCCTTCGACAACCGCATCACGTTCATTGCCACTCCCTTTTATCAGGCTCTACGGTTCCCAGCAGAAATCATGCCATTTTTCCGGCCCGGCAAACGGGCTCTCAGGCATAAACCCGCAAGACGGCGGGTAAAAATGACCCGCATCGATCTTTGCCGCGAGTCATTTTTACTCGCTGTCATCTGCTGATGCGATAGAAAACCTTATATCCTGTGGAGTTTTCATCCTGGCACGGAAGATGCAAATACAGAAGAAACCATAAACCAGGAGAATAAACCATGAAACGGAACCACAAATTCACTCTGACACTCATCGCCCTTGCCACCTTAACCTTTGGTAGCAGCTCTGCATGGGCAGGACACCACTGGAATAACGGCAACGGAATGGGTCCGCAGGGCTATAGCCAACTGACGACTGAACAGCAGGCCACTGCCCAGAAGCTGCATAGCGATTTCTATGAGCAAACCCGCGCTCTACGCCAGCAGCTCACATCAAAACGCTACGAATACAATGCGTTGTTAACTGCGGATAAACCGGACAGTACAAAAATTGAATCCGTTGCCCAGGAGATGGAAGCTCTCGGTCAGAAGCTGGCCCAGCAGCGGGTTAAGTTTGATGTCGCTTTAGCACAGGCGGGTATTCCTCGCGGCGAGGGAATGGGACGTGGAGGCTGTGGGGGTGGTGGCCGCGGTCATATGAGCATGAACCACTGGTAAGATTTAGAAGTTTTTCTCAGTCGGCTGCCAGGTACAGAAGTCTTCGTTTGCCACCAGCAGCAGCTGGGAACCTTCCGGCGCTTCCAGCCACGCCACGCTCACCTCAATGGATGAGTGATTCTGGCGACGTTCAATATGGGCTAGCGCTCGCGCATCAAGGTCAGGCTTCACGGCCTGACCTTCGCAGGTTGTTACCGTCTGGTTGGCATGCCAGCGTCCCTGACGCAGCATCACGCGCCCCTGACGTAAAGCATCGCTGGTCTGGCGTATTTGCTCTGCGCGGTAACGATATAGCGCAACCTGATCGCTGGAAAGCTGCTGCTTCTGCCCGTCGACTTCGCGCTGCATAAAGCTTAGCTCGCCCTGCGCATCAAAGCGGGCGCGAATATGTTCCGGGGGTTTGCCGTAAACGTTCAATTCGATTAGCGCAAGCTGATCGTCCTGCCAACGGTACTCGCTGGTCGAGGTATTTCCGTGACGCCACGGGCTAAAGGCGGCAAGAAGGCGAACCTCGCCATCTGAATCTTTACGCCAGATACGCATCGCTCCCTGGTTATCCGCATACCCGCTGGCGGTAAACGGTGGGAGAGAAGAATCGTGGCTGCAGGCAGTAAGCAGCAATACGCCCACCAGCGCCAACGGACGACGCCAGGTAGACAAAAGGGGCTTAAAAGCCCCTTCGATAAAACTGTAAACTGCCACGCGGTCTTACTTAACTGCGTCTTTCAGTGCTTTGCCTGAAACAAATGCCGGTACGTTAGCTGCGGCGATTTTGATTTCATTACCGGTCTGCGGGTTGCGGCCAGTACGCTCAGCGCGGTGGTTCACTTTGAAGGTACCGAAACCAACCAGTTGAACAGCATCACCTTCTTTCAGAGACTCAGTAATTGCAGCCAGGGTAGATTCCAGGGCAGCTTTCGCCTGTGCTTTGGACAGGTCAGCTTTGTCCGCAATTACATCAATCAGTTGAGTCTTGTTCATAAGTTATCCTTACAATGTGTTTATCGCTTGCTAAGCATCGAGTGCGACGGAAATGCCAAAAAAGCACCCACCTGCATACACGCACCGATAGCCACTTTTTTTCGCCCCCCAAATGTAGACCAGACGGGGGGCGGAATGGAAGCCTTCAGACGCTACAATTCAGGCGGTAAATCACGTTTTCTTGTCTCACTGCTGAAAATTTATACCAATATTGCTCTCGCCGGCCTCGCGGAGGTCTGCACGAAGCCCTTTGATCAGTTCAATGTCTCGTTCTTCACAGTCGGCCAAAAGACGGAAAATCTCCCACTGAATGTCCCATTCTTGCTCAACAGCTGGGTTTTCTTTGAGCTCTTCGTCGGTCATTTCGCGACCAGCCTGGGTCATTTCCAGCATCGCAACGGTGGTGATGGAACTCTTGCTCACCTCGATCGCATGTTCAAGCGTTTCCCCACTCAGCCGCGAGTGAATCAATTCACTTAATGCGACGCAGGCGTCAATAGCCGGATAAACACCGTACAGATCGTAATCATCAGCAGCCGGAATCGCCTCTTCCAGCTTTTCTAGCTGGCTATCAAAATTCACTTTCGCATCTTTAACCGTCAGCGTTTCCCAGATCAGGTCAAGGATGCGACGATACAGCTGGCCATCAGCGAACTCAGTTTGCTTGCAGAACATGGCGTAGTTGGGATACATACGCTCGCACAGACAGGCCATAAAAGTGACGTGCTGCCAGCTCTCCAGCTTCTCCAGACGCAGGTGAATCGGGTTTTGTAACATGATGAATTCTCGAAGTCAGAAATTAGCCGCAGTGTACCTGAATCAGCCATAATTTGCTTGCCAACGCACAAACGCCGGTCGGTGGGACGCCACTGCATCAGCCCAGCGCGTCGGCTCCGGCAGACGGTAGCCTTTCAGGCAACGTTCCACCCACATCAGCGCGCTATCAAGGCCAACGCGATGTCCAGTGCTTACGAACAGCGGGTTGCAGCGCGCTTTACTGCGCAGAACCCATGCCAGCTGCTCACCTTTATCCTGCAATGGAGCCAGCGCGCCGGGCTCATCGCCGAGCAGTTCAAACTTACCGCATAGTCGCTTTTTCGCCACACCGATCGTCGGGACATCCACCAGTAGTCCAAAATGGCTGGCGACGCCGAGGCGGCGCGGATGAGAAATACCGTGCCCGTCGACGAATAAGAGATCCGGTTTTTTTGAAAGTTGCTCCCACGCCGCCAGCAGCGCAGGCGTTTCGCGAAAGGAGAGGAAACCGGGAATGTAGGGCATCGTGGTGGCAACACGCGCCACCTGATATTCCACCAGCTCCAGCGACGGATAGCTCAGCAGCACCATCGCCGCCCGGGTGACTTCGCCCTCTTGCTCAAATCCAACATCCGCCCCGCCGATCAGCATCGGCGGCTCCTGGTCCAGACGATCGACTCGCTCCACCGATTCCGCCAGGCTCAGCTGTTGGGCGCGTAGCGATGCCAAATCCATAATTACTCCTTAACGGTGGTATTGCGCCGACAAACGGTGCACCGCCTCCACAAACACACCCGCATGTTCCGGGTCGACGTCCTGGTGGATCCCGTGGCCGAGGTTGAAGACATGACCCTCACCCTGGCCGAATCCGGCGAGAATGGTCGCCACTTCTTCCTCGATACGCGCCGCAGGAGCGTAAAGCATTGAAGGGTCCATATTGCCCTGCAGAGCGACTTTATGGCCCACGCGACGGCGCGCATCGGCGATATCGGTAGTCCAGTCGAGGCCTAGCGCATCGCAACCGGTTTCCGCCATCGCTTCCAGCCACTGCCCGCCGCCTTTGGTAAACAGGGTTACCGGTACGCGACGGCCTTCGTTCTCACGCAGCAGACCATCGACGATTTTATGCATGTAGTAGAGCGAGAACTGCTGATAATCACGACCGGTCAGCGCGCCGCCCCAGGTGTCAAAAATCATCACCGACTGAGCGCCCGCTTTGATTTGCGCGTTCAGATACAGCGTGACGCTTTTCGCCAGCTTATCCAGCAGGGCGTGCAGCGCCTGCGGCTCGGCATACATCATCTTCTTGATCACCGTAAACGCTTTGCTGCTGCCGCCTTCAACCATATAGGTCGCCAGCGTCCACGGGCTACCGGAGAAACCAATCAGCGGCACTTCACCTTTGAGCTCGCGGCGGATAGTACGCACCGCGTTCATCACATAGCCGAGCTCCCCTTCCGGGTCAGGGATCGGTAGTTTATCGACATCCGCTTTACAGGTGATGGGCGAGGTAAAACGCGGGCCTTCACCGGCTTCGAAATAAAGCCCCAGCCCCATGGCGTCCGGGATAGTCAGAATGTCCGAGAAGAGGATTGCCGCATCCAGCTTATAGCGACGCAGCGGCTGCAGCGTCACTTCGCAAGCCAGCTCAGCATTTTTACACAGCGACATAAAGTCGCCCGCTTCTGCGCGAGTGGCTTTATATTCCGGTAAATAGCGGCCCGCCTGGCGCATCATCCACACCGGGGTGACATCAACCGGCTGACGTAGCAGCGCGCGCAGGTAACGATCGTTCTTCAATTCGGTCATTTTTACATTCCTTTAGCGTTGATGCGCCAAGTTTATACACAAAATCATTCAAAGTGGATCAAGGCGGCAATTGAATGAACCCCAGGAGCCTACTCAAGTAAGTGACTGGGGTAAGTGAAAGCAGCCAACAAAGAGGCAATTTGAAGGATTAAAGTGTATGTAACATGTCACTCATACTCTGCCCGACACATCGCCACGGTATCTTCTATCAGACGGCGGGCAACCGTACCCGGCGGCGGCAGGAGCGGCAGATCGTCATAGCGATACCATCCCGCCTCCAGCAGCTCTTTCTTATCGATAACAATCTCGCCGCTGTCGTATTCCGCCATAAACGCAGTCATTAGCGATTGCGGGAACGGCCACGGCTGGGAGGTCACGTAGCGCAGGTTTTTCACCTTAATGCCGCTCTCTTCCATGACCTCACGGGCAACCGTCTGCTCCAGGGTTTCACCGACTTCGACAAACCCGGCCAGCACCGTATGCACACCGTTGCGATGGCGCGTGTGCTGCGCCAGCAAAATAGAATCATCCCGTCGAATAGCAACGATGATGCACGGCGCGATTTGCGGGTAATAACGCTCACGGCAGTGGCTGCATAGCATCGCCCATTCAGTTTTGCTGGGGTGCATCGGATGCCCGCAATAACCGCAGAATTTATGCGAGCGATAGAACTCCGCCAGCTGGATCCCACGTCCCGCCAGTTGAAAAAGGCCAGCATCCTGATCGAGCACCTGACGCAACGATCCCATCTCATGTCGACGTTCCTGACGAACCAGCCACACCGGTTCGCCCTGCCATTCCCCTATGCGCAGCGCGAGTTGCCCCGCAAGATTAAAATTTACCGCTTCGCCATATGGTAATTCCCCATCGGGTAACCATAATTTCTGTTCGTGGCTGACTATCCACCAACCGCGATCTAATTTTTCAATAATACGATCCATATCTATTGCACTACCTTCATTTTACTGGCACTTTTAACATTAAATTTACATTTTGGTGAGCAACGTATTTCTCTTCAAAACTTGCGGAGTCAACCATGTTAAACCAGCTGGAAAACCTGACGGAACGTGTTGGAGGCAGCAATAAACTGGTCGATCGCTGGCTACAAGTACGTAAGCATTTGCTCGTGGCTTACTACAATCTGGTTGGCCTGAAACCTGGCAAAGAATCATTTATGCGGCTTAATGAGAAGGCGCTGGATGATTTTTGTCAAAGTCTGGTGGACTATCTCTCCTCCGGTCATTTTAGTATTTATGAACGCTTTATCGCCGAATTGGAAGGCGATACGCCACTTTTAACCGCCACTAAGCTTTATCCACAACTGCAAGCCAACACCCAGCAAATCATGGATGACTACGACTCTTGCCTCGAAAATGCCATCGATCACGATAACTACCTTGAGTTTCAGCAGGCGTTATCGGATATCGGCGAAGCGCTGGAAGCACGTTTTGCGCTGGAGGATAAACTCATCGCCCTCGCCATCGCCCACAGCCGAAAGGATCCCGTCAGCGACAATATCGCGCCGACGGCTTGAGTTGTCCGCTATTAACGAGTAGTTTACATACATTCCCCCTCTCAGAGAGGGGATGTCATCTTGTCGGAGTGCCCATTTTCCACAGTGGAAAAGGCTGAGACCGTTAATTCGGGATCCGCGGAACCTGATCAGGCTAATACCTGCGAAGGGAACAAGAGTTAACTGCATTTAGCGTCAGCCCATTTGGGCCCGATCGCATCTGTTACTCCATCCGTCGTCTGACAAGCCATATCCTGTTCACCTGGAATGAGCTATGTCTACAACAAAAATGACCCGTCGAGAGCAACGCGAACATGCGCAGCGCTTTATCGACACGCTGGAAGGCACCGCATTTCCCAATTCGCAACGCATCTATATCCGCGGCTCACGTGAAGATCTTCGCGTCCCGATGCGCGAAATTCAGCTGAGCCCGACGCTCATCGGCGGCGCTAAAGATAATCCCCGCTATGAAGCTAACGAAGCCATTCCTGTCTATGACACGTCCGGCCCCTATGGCGACCCGGAGATAGTAATCAATGTCCAACAAGGTCTGGCAAAACTCCGCCAGCCGTGGATTGAAGCGCGTGGCGACTGTGAAGAACTCTGCGATCGCAGCTCGGCATATACCAAACAGCGCCTGTCAGATGATGGCCTCGACGAACTGCGCTTTACCGGCCTGCTAACGCCAAAACGCGCTATCTCCGGGAAATGCGTGACTCAGTTGCACTATGCCCGCCAGGGCGTTGTCACCCCAGAGATGGAGTTCATCGCTATCCGTGAAAACATGGGCCGCGAGCGCATTCGTGGCGAAGTGTTGAGACGCCAGCATCCCGGCGTTGGGTTTGGAGCACGACTGCCGGAGAACATCACCCCGGAATTCGTACGCGATGAAGTCGCTGCCGGGCGCGCGATTATCCCCGCCAATATCAATCACCCTGAGTCAGAACCGATGATAATCGGCCGCAACTTTCTCGTGAAGGTTAACGCCAATATCGGTAACTCAGCGGTCACTTCATCTATTGAAGAAGAGGTCGAGAAGTTGGTGTGGTCCACTCGCTGGGGCGCGGATACGGTGATGGACCTGTCGACCGGCCGCTATATTCACGAAACCCGCGAGTGGATCCTGCGTAACAGTCCGGTACCAATCGGTACCGTGCCGGTCTACCAGGCGTTAGAAAAGGTTAACGGGATCGCCGAAGATCTCTCCTGGGAAGCCTTCCGCGACACGCTGCTGGAGCAGGCCGAACAAGGGGTTGACTACTTTACCATCCATGCCGGCGTGTTGCTACGCTACGTGCCGATGACCGCCAGGCGGCTGACCGGCATTGTTTCACGCGGCGGGTCGATTATGGCGAAGTGGTGCCTCTCCCATCATCAGGAAAACTTCCTTTATCAGCATTTCCGTGAAATCTGTGAAATTTGCGCCACCTATGATGTTTCCCTATCGCTGGGCGATGGCCTTCGTCCAGGTTCCATTCAGGATGCTAACGACGAAGCGCAGTTTGCCGAGCTGCATACGCTGGGCGAGCTAACTAAAATTGCCTGGGAATACGACGTGCAGGTGATGATCGAAGGTCCGGGTCATGTGCCAATGCAGATGATCCAGCGCAATATGACCGAAGAGCTGGAACACTGCCACGAAGCGCCTTTCTACACCTTAGGGCCGCTCACCACCGATATCGCACCGGGCTATGACCACTTCACCTCGGGCATTGGCGCCGCAATGATTGGCTGGTTCGGCTGCGCGATGCTCTGCTACGTCACGCCAAAAGAGCACCTCGGCCTACCAAACAAAGAAGACGTTAAGCAAGGGCTGATTACCTACAAAATCGCCGCCCATGCAGCTGACCTTGCCAAAGGCCATCCCGGCGCGCAGATCCGCGATAACGCCATGTCGAAAGCGCGCTTCGAATTCCGCTGGGAAGATCAGTTTAACCTTGCCCTCGACCCGTTCACCGCTCGCGCGTACCACGACGAGACCCTGCCGCAGGAGTCCGGCAAAGTGGCTCACTTCTGCTCCATGTGCGGCCCCAAATTCTGCTCAATGAAAATCAGCCAGGAAGTGCGCGATTATGCAGCCCGCCAGAATATCGAAGTTGGCATGAGTGATATGTCGAATAGCTTCCGCGCCCGCGGCGGCGAAATCTATCTGAAAAAGGAGGAAGCCTGATGTATCAACCTGATTTCCCATCCGTCCCTTTCCACTTAGGACTCTACCCGGTCGTCGATAGCATAGAGTGGATTGAACGTTTATTGACTGCGGGCGTTCGTACCATTCAGCTGCGCATCAAAGATAAACGCGATAGCGAAGTTGAAGACGATGTGATCGCCGCCATCGCCCTGGGGCGCAAGCACAATGCCCGGCTGTTTATTAATGACTACTGGCACCTGGCCATTAAACATCAGGCTTACGGCGTGCATTTAGGCCAGGAGGATCTCGAAACCACCGATCTCAGCGCAATCCGCAACGCCGGGCTGCGCCTTGGCGTTTCGACGCATGACGATATGGAAATGGATATCGCGCTGGCGGCTCGCCCCTCCTACATCGCCCTCGGTCACGTTTTCCCGACCCAAACCAAGCAGATGCCTTCCGCCCCTCAGGGGCTGGAACAGCTCGCGCAGCATATCCAACGCCTGGGGGATTATCCGACGGTCGCTATCGGCGGAATCAGCCTTGACCGCGCTCCGGCGGTTCTGGCAACCGGCGTCGGCAGTATTGCGGTAGTGAGTGCCATCACACAGGCGGCTGACTGGCGACAGGCAACGGCACAGTTGCTCGAGATAGCGGGAGTTGGCGATGAATGACAGCGATTTTATGCGCTATAGCCGCCAGCTGCTGCTGGAGGATATCGCCATTGAGGGTCAACAAAAGCTGCTGGCCAGCCGGGTATTGATTATTGGCCTCGGCGGACTGGGCTCGCCCGCTGCGCTGTATCTCGCAGGCGCAGGCGTCGGCACGCTGGTGCTGGCCGATGACGATGACGTGCATATCAGCAATCTACAGCGGCAAATTCTGTTCACCAGCGATGATATTGCGCAGCCAAAAACCACCGCCGCCCGAGAACGGCTGGCGCGCCTCAACCCACAGATTGAACTGATTACGCTACAGCAGCGATTAAGCGGTCAGGCACTACAGGACGAAGTGGCAAAGGCCGATGTAGTGCTGGATTGCACCGATAACATGGCGACTCGTCAGGAAATTAACGCCGCCAGTGTCGCGCTTGAAACACCGCTAATTACTGCCAGCGCCGTCGGACTCGGAGGCCAGTTGATGGTGCTGACGCCGCCCTGGGAACAGGGGTGCTATCGCTGCTTATGGCCGGACGCTGCCGAACCGGAACGCAACTGTCGCACGGCGGGCATTATTGGGCCGGTTGTCGGCATGATGGGCACCTTACAGGCGCTGGAGGCAATCAAGCTGCTCAGCGGCATGGTAGCCCCGCGCAATAGCTTGCGTCTGTTCGATGCCCGCACCAGCAACTGGCGCACTCTTGCGCTTCAGCGGGCTCAGGGCTGCCCGGTATGTGGAGGGCAGCATGCAAGTGTGGTTTAACGATGAGCCGTTACAGTGCGCCGAAGCGACATCCGTTGCGGATCTGCTCACTCAACTGGAACAACAGCAACCGGGCGTCGCGCTGGCGCTCAATCAACACATCCTGCCGCGCGAGCGCTGGGAAGATCAACTTTTGCAGGAAGGCGACCAGATCCTGCTTTTTCAGGTTATCGCTGGAGGCTGACATGTTACGTATCGCAGATAAAACTTTTGAATCACATCTTTTCACCGGCACCGGGAAGTTCGCAGCCCCCGAGGTCATGGTCGAGGCCATTCGCGCCTCTGGTAGCCAGTTGGTTACGCTGGCGATGAAACGTGTCGACCTGCGTCAGCATAATGACGCTATTCTCGCGCCGCTGCTGGCGGCGGGTGTGAGCCTGCTCCCCAATACTTCAGGGGCGAAAACGGCGGAAGAAGCCGTCTTTGCCGCCCGTCTGGCGCGGGAAGCGCTGGGCACAAACTGGCTGAAGCTGGAAATCCACCCGGATGCCCGCTGGCTTCTCCCTGACCCAATTGAAACCCTGAAAGCGGCAGAAATATTAGTGCGGGAAGGATTCGTGGTACTGCCTTACTGCAGCGCTGACCCTGTGCTGTGCAAACGTCTGGAAGAAGCGGGCTGCGCGGCGGTGATGCCGCTCGGCGCGCCTATCGGCTCCAACCAGGGGTTGGAAACCAAAGCGATGCTGGAGATTATCATCGAACAGGCCACGGTACCGGTGGTCGTTGATGCAGGTATTGGCGTACCGAGCCACGCGGCACAGGCGCTGGAAATGGGCGCTGATGCGGTCCTGGTCAATACCGCTATCGCCGTTGCCGACGATCCGGTAACCATGGCCCGCGCGTTCCGCTTAGCGATCGAGGCAGGATTGCTGGCGAGACAGGCCGGGCCCGGTGCTCGCAGCAGCCAGGCACAGGCCACCAGCCCGTTGACCGGCTTTCTGGAGGCGCTGGCATGAAAACTTTCACTGACCGCTGGCGACAACTGGACTGGGACGACATTCGCCTGCGTATCAACAGCAAAACGCCGGCCGACGTTGAACGGGCGCTGGCAGCAAAACAGCTCAGCCGCGATGACATGATGGCCCTGCTCTCACCTGCCGCCGCTGGCTATCTGGAGGCTCTTGCACAGCGTGCTCAACGCCTGACCCGCCAGCGTTTTGGCAATACCGTCAGTTTTTATGTCCCACTTTATCTCTCTAATCTGTGCGCCAACGACTGCACCTATTGCGGTTTCTCAATGAGTAACCGCATCAAACGTAAAACCCTGGATGATGCCGAAATTGCCCGTGAGTGCGCGGCAATCCGCGAAATGGGTTTTGAGCATCTGCTACTGGTCACCGGGGAACATCAGGGCAAAGTCGGTATGGATTACTTTCGTCAGCATCTGCCCGCGATTCGCCGCCAGTTCGCCTCGCTGCATATGGAGGTGCAGCCGCTAGCGATGGAAGAGTATGCCGAACTCAAAACACTTGGGCTGGACGGCGTGATGGTTTATCAGGAGACCTACCATGAAAGCATATATGCGAAGCATCATCTGAAAGGCAAAAAACAGGATTTCTTCTGGCGGCTGGATACGCCGGACAGGCTCGGACAAGCGGGAATTGATAAGATTGGCCTTGGCGCATTAATTGGTCTTTCCGACAGCTGGCGCGTGGATTGCTTTATGGTGGCGGAGCATCTGCTGTGGCTCCAGCAGCACTACTGGCGCAGCCGCTACTCTATCTCCTTTCCGCGATTACGACCCTGCGCCGGAGGCATTGAACCCGCCTCATTAATGGACGAACGACAGCTGGTGCAAACGATTTGCGCCTTCCGTCTGCTATCCCCGGAAGTTGAGCTTTCGCTCTCAACCCGCGAATCGCCCTGGTTCCGCGATCGGGTCATTCCACTAGCCATTAACAACGTCAGTGCATTTTCGAAAACCCAGCCAGGTGGCTATGCCGATAACCATCCTGAGCTCGAACAGTTTGCGCCTCACGATGACCGTCGCCCCGAAGAGGTCGCCAGCGCGCTGGTTGCCAGTGGGCTTCAGCCAGTTTGGAAGGATTGGGACAGCTGGCTGGGACGCGCTTCCCGGTCGTCATGAAGAGGAATGTAATTCCTTAAAAATTCTTCGTGCATGGCCGTAATAAGAGAAACAGGAGATTGTTGTCAGATTTCCGTTTCTCTACCCTGTCTTCGTCAGCAGTGGATGCTGTCCAGGGCGAATGATAGCTCTTCCTCATTTTCGCCCTGCTCCACTCTCACATTGTTATCGCATATAAATAAATCCATCTTACAAAGCGAGAGTTATAATTAACGGAGTTTTATCTGATTCGCTCAGCAGGCATGCTGGCTAAACCTGCGTTTAAACCCACGGTTTATCTCTTCTGGAACGATTTACGACTCATGGCTCGTCATAACAGAAAACTCTCTTTCACCACACCGATTTTGATCGGGTTTGCGGGAATACTACTCAGTTTCTTGCTGATCGCGGTGTTTGTCACTCAGACTCAGCGCAACGATTTTCTTGAGGGTTATCATCACACAAACCGCAACTTCGCTCATAACATGGCGACGAATTACACGGAAACGCTGCTCCGCGGAAATGATTTTATCCTCGCTCGCGCTGCAACTTTCTTTGCGCGCAATGATGAATTAAACAATGCCGTTAACATCAACCCTGAAAAAGGTTTGATGCTGTTAATGCAGTTGCAAAACATGATGCAGACAGTTTCCTCAATCTCGCTGGCAGATACTGACGGGCACTATCTACGCGTGCCAGAGGTGCTTGAGACTGAAGATAGTCGGACCTTTGATGCCAAATCGCGGCCGTGGTTTATCAAACAGGCAGAAGCCAGCACTCTCAGCCTCTATACCAGCCCCTATCTCGACTATTTCACCCATCATCCAACCATTACTCTCTATAAACCCATTATCTCTCCAGAAGGGCGACTCAAAGGGAGCCTCGCTTTTCATCTCGACCTGACATCAATGGGTTACGCGTTACGACAAATGGTTGCACCTGTTCAGGGCGAATTTTTTGTCGTGCAACGCGATGGTAAAGTCGTTCTTCATCCCGATCCTGGCGCTCTGTTTAAACCCTATGTTAGCAGCACCTTGATGGACAGTATGACCAGTGGGGAGGGTCAGCTTTATGATGCAGATAAAGACGTCTGGTACTATTACTGCTCTTTTACCAATCCTGACTGGTTCATTATCTACCGTGTCGCCAATTCGACGCTAATCAACTTAACGCGCCACGAAACGAACATTGTGTCCTGGGGTTTTGCCCTTGCCGCCATTGTCATTGTTCTGTTTGGGCTATACCTGCGCCACGCTTCACGCACCGTACTGATGAACATCATCAATGCGATTAAGACCGGGGACGTTAAGCGTGCGCCGCGCCTGGAGGCCATGCTCAGCAAGGCCATTGAGAGCAATAAGCAGCGCGAACTGACCTACGTTCGTCAGGCAACCATCGACGCGCTAACTGGCTGCAAAAACCGCCGGGCCTTCGACAACGATATTGCCGCCCTGATGAACGATCATCAGCCTTTCGCCCTCGCGCTGGTTGATATTGATAACTTTAAATCGATAAATGATACCTGGGGCCATCTCAATGGCGATATCGTCCTGCGTAACGTGGCCCGTGAGGGTCTGCAGGTTTTGCAACCTTTGCATGTTTCACTCTATCGCTACGGTGGCGAAGAATTTGCGGTAATATTTGCCGCTGAGCATATCGATAATGCCCTGATGTTGTTGGAAAACTGGCGAGCCAACGTCGCGCAGCGCTCCTGGCGTGAAGAGGGATTGACAGTAACGTTCAGCGCGGGCTTAGGCGAATGGAATATGGAACCACTAGAGCAATTGGTAGTGAGCGTCGATGAGGCACTTTACAAAGCCAAACAGCAGGGAAAGAATCGTATCATTCGCACTTGAGATAATCAGCTTCTACAAGCCCACTTCGCTGGGCTTTATTGATATTTCTGACCCAAAAAAGAAACCGGTTTCATTATTTTGTGATGACTTACACACAATCATCGTAAAGCGGTTGTTCCGCCCTCTTGCCCGCGATAAAGATGGTATATCAAGGAACACAAGGGCCACGAACTATGAAGAATATCGTTTTATGCTGTGCTGCGGGTATGTCCACCAGCATGCTGGTTCAACGCATGCAGGCGGCTGCGCAACAGAAAGGTATCGAAGTCTCCATCAAAGCCGTACCGGTCGCCGAGTTTAAAGATAACCTCGCGGCTGCCGATATTATCCTGCTCGGACCACAAGTGAAGTATGAGCAGGCGAAACTACAGGCGCAGGCCGATCCGTTCGGTAAAAAAGTCGCCGTTATCGATATGATGGATTACGGCATGATGAAAGGCGATGCCGTGCTTGATAAAGCCCTGAAGTTGATGGAGTAAGAGATGGAAGATTTAGAAACGATCATTATGGAGCTGTTGGTTAACGCCGGTTCAGCACGTAGTTCAGCCTTAACCGCTCTGCAGCTGGCGCGTAAAGGTGATTTCGCCGCCGCCGAGCAGGCCATGGCTGAATCCCACGAATTCGTTAAGCATGCACATAAAATCCAGACTCAACTCATCGGTCTGGACGAGGGTACTGGCAAGCTTCCGGTCAACCTGATTACCGTTCACTCGCAGGATCACCTGATGAACGCGATGGTCATTCAGGATCTGGCGACCGATATGATTGAACTCTATCGCCGTATTCCGCTCGCACAATAACCTCGACCATTTAACAGGCGCCGCTATCGGCGCCTGTCTCCTCTTAAAGAAAGCCGTACATCGCCGCAAATACCCAGCCAAAGACGCAAGAGACGCTGACGCCAATTAATCCTGGCAGGATAAAACTATGGTTAATCACAAAGCGGCCGATATGCGTGGTGCCTGAACGATCGAACTGAATCGCCGCCAGATCGCTTGGGTAGGTCGGCAGAATATAATAGCCATAGCAGGCAGGCGCGGAAGCCACAATATAGGCAGGATCGACGCCAATCGCCAACGCTACCGGGACAATCGCCGCCAGCGCAGCCGCCTGGGAGTTAACAAACTTCGACACCATCAGCAGCACGATGGCGTAGGCCCACGGATACTCTTTGACCATCTCACCCAGCACACCTTTAATTTCGGTCATGTGCGCGCCGAACATGGTCTCCGCCATCCACGCGATACCATACACCGCAACGATGGCGATCATCCCCGAACGGAAAACCTCATTTTTGGAAATCGATGCTGGATTAGTTTTGGTAATGATAATGATGAGCGCTCCGGAGAGCAGCATAAACATCTGGATCACCAGAACCATCGACAGCGGCTTACCGTCGAACGCCGGGCGCAGTTCGGAAAAGGCACCGAGTAAGGCAACCACTGCAATCGATGCGAGAAAAATCCACATCGCAATCCAGTTGCTGGTCGGCAGCTTCTTATCCAGTAGCGTGGCCGTATCGCCATAAACATAATGGCGATTTTCCGGTGTCGAGATGAAGTCCTGAAATTTTTCGTCTTTATCCAGGTCCTTACCACGAAACCAGCTAAAAATACCGATAGCCAGAATACCTAATAGCGTGGATGGGATAGTAATAGCCAGGAGATCGAGGAATTCAAGATGCTTACCGTTAAACGTGAAATTACCAAGCATGGCAACCAGTGAGACAACCGCAACGGAAACCGGGCTGGCGATAATTCCCATCTGTGCACCGATAGAACTTGCCGCCATAGGTCGTTCCGGACGGATATTATTCTTAATGGCAACGTCATATATAATCGGCAAAATCGTATAAACGACATGACCAGTGCCGCAAAGAATCGTCAACGTACAGGTGACAAATGGCGCAACGATCGAGACGTACTTCGGGTTGCGCCGCAGGAGTTTCTCAGCGATCTGCAGCATAACGTCTAAACCGCCGGAGGCCTGTAGCGTCGCCGAAGCGGCGACCACCGCGATAATCACCAGCATGACATCGACGGGAGGTTTTCCCGGCTGAAGATGAAAAACAAAGACTAAGATAACTAGCCCAATGCCGCCTAAAAGACCGAGCGCAATTCCGCCCTTTTTCGCGCCATAGAACAGACAAATTAAGATAATGATGAGCTGTATAGCAAATTCCATGCATCCCCCAGAAACTATCTATTAAATAACGGCAATGCTCACGCTTTGTTTTTATTTGCTCACCTCCTCTATCGCCTTTTCGACAGGCGCAGCAATCTCCTCAGTTGTGGTAAACCGAAAAAAACAGGGAAAGTAATCACATGATTATTTGAGTTTTTTGACTATATAGAGTTTGCGGATCTTATTTTTTGATACGTGTAGAATTTCCGCCTATCAATTGATGACGCAATTAATAAATAGCAATTAATAATTTATCTTAATGATTAATTGATAATTAATTGAGGTGTTAACATTAATAAAATGTAAATTAAAATGGATGTGATAAAGAATGCCGATCGGTTGGCAGGCGCTAAATGACAGCCCTCTGAGAAGATAGTCCATGTTCAGAAATGACAATAAAAAAAGCCAGTCAGGAAACCCGACTGGCTTTTTAAGCGCTTAACGAATCAACGATTAATCGTTGTCGGAACCACCCAGACCTGCGTTCAGCAGTTCTGCCAGGTTAGCTGAAGCTTCTTCAACACTTACCTGCGGTACAGCTGGCTGTTCGCCTGCTGCACGACGGCGCATACGATCCTGGTGGTAAGCATAACCGGTACCGGCCGGAATCAGACGACCCACGATGACGTTCTCTTTCAGGCCGCGCAGTTCGTCGCGTTTACCCGCAACGGCTGCTTCGGTCAGGACACGCGTGGTCTCCTGGAACGATGCTGCAGAGATGAACGACTCGGTTGCCAGAGACGCTTTGGTGATACCCAGCAGGTCGCGGGAGTACGTTGCCGCCACTTTGCCGTTCGCTTCCAGATCGCGGTTAGCAATCTTGACGCGGGAGTATTCAACCTGCTCGCCTTCCAGGAAGTCGGAGCTACCAGCACTTTCGATGGTCGCTTTACGCAGCATCTGACGAACGATAACTTCAATGTGTTTATCGTTAATCTTAACGCCTTGCAGACGATATACGTCCTGTACTTCGTTGGTGATGTAACGCGTTACCGCGTGTACGCCACGAAGACGCAGGATGTCGTGCGGTGCTTCCGGACCGTCGGAAACCACGTCACCACGTTCTACACGTTCGCCTTCGAACACGTTGAGCTGACGCCATTTCGGAATCATCTCTTCGTACGGATCGCTACCGTCTAACGGAGTGATAACCAGACGACGCTTCCCTTTGGTTTCTTTACCGAAGGAAATGATGCCGCTGATTTCCGCCAGGATTGCTGGCTCTTTTGGACGACGTGCTTCGAACAGATCCGCAACGCGCGGCAGACCACCGGTGATATCCTTGGTACCGCTGGATTCCTGAGGAATACGCGCCAAAGCGTCACCCGCACTGATCTGGATGCCATCTTCCAACTGGACGATCGCTTTACCTGGCAGGAAGTACTGCGCAGACATATCGGTGCCAGGGATCAGAACGTCGTTACCGTTAGCATCAACGATTTTCAGGGCCGGACGCAGGTCTTTACCACCCGCTGTACGCTCTGCAGAATCCAGAACCACCAGCGAAGACAGACCGGTCAGCTCGTCGGTCTGACGAGTAATGGTCTGGCCGTCAATCATGTCAGTAAAGCGGATGAAACCACTTACTTCAGTGATTACCGGCATGGTGTGCGGATCCCAGTTCGCTACGGTTTCCCCGCCAGCAACCTGCTCACCATCACCTTTGCCCATCACCGCACCGTAAGGAACTTTATAGCTCTCTTTGGTACGACCGAATTCGTCGATCAGCTTCAGCTCGGTGTTACGAGAGGTCACGACCAGCTTACCGGCAGAGTTCACAACCGACTTCGCATTGCTCAGACGGATGCTACCTTTGTTTTTCACCTGGATGCTGGATTCAGCAGCCGCACGAGATGCCGCACCACCGATGTGGAACGTACGCATCGTCAGCTGTGTACCCGGCTCACCGATGGACTGTGCCGCGATAACGCCGATGGCCTCACCTTTGTTGATGATGTGGCCACGCGCCAGGTCACGACCGTAGCAGTGCGCACATACACCAAAGTCGGTGTCACAGGATACAACGGAACGCACTTTGACGGAGTCAACGGAGTTCTCTTCCAGCAGGTCACACCAATGCTCGTGCAGCAGCGTATTGCGTGGAACCAGAATGTCCGCGGTGCCCGGCTTCAGAACGTCTTCAGCAGTCACACGACCCAGTACGCGATCGCGCAGCGGTTCTTTAACATCGCCACCCTCGATAACCGGGGTCATGGTGATGCCTTCCAGGGTGCCACAGTCGTCTTCAGTGACAACCAGGTCCTGGGCAACGTCAACCAGACGACGAGTCAGGTAACCGGAGTTCGCTGTTTTCAGTGCGGTATCCGCCAGACCTTTACGCGCACCGTGCGTGGAGATGAAGTACTGAAGTACGTTCAGACCTTCACGGAAGTTCGCGGTGATTGGCGTTTCGATGATGGAGCCATCCGGCTTCGCCATCAGACCACGCATACCAGCAAGCTGACGAATCTGTGCAGCAGAACCACGCGCACCGGAGTCGGCCATCATGTAGATGCTGTTGAACGAAACCTGCTGCTCTTCTTCGCCGTCACGGTTAATCACGGTTTCAGTTTGCAGGTTATCCATCATCGCTTTAGATACACGATCGTTCGCCGCAGCCCAGATATCGATAACTTTGTTATAGCGTTCGCCCGCAGTTACCAGACCAGACTGGAACTGTTCCTGAATCTCAGCAACTTCAGCTTCCGCTTCGCTGATGATCTCGTATTTTTTCTCCGGGATGACCATGTCATCAATACCAACGGATGCACCTGAACGCGCTGCATAAGCAAAGCCGGTGTACATCGTCTGGTCCGCAAAAATAACGGTTGGTTTCAGGCCCAGGATACGGTAACAGGTGTTCAGCATCTTAGAGATCGCTTTTTTACCCAGCGCCTGGTTCACGATGGTGAACGGCAGACCTTTAGGTACGATCATCCACAGAATGGCACGGCCAACGGTCGTGTCTTTCAAGCTGGTTTTCGCGACGAATTCGCCGCTTTCATCTTTTTCGTACTCGGTGATACGCACTTTAACGCGCGCATGCAGAGAAGCCAGGCCAGCACGATAAATACGCTCAGCTTCTTTCGGGCCAGTCAGCACCATGCCTTCGCCTTTGGCGTTAACACAGTCACGGGTCATATAGTACAGACCCAATACAACGTCCTGAGAAGGAACGATGATAGGTTCACCGTTCGCTGGGGACAGGATGTTGTTGGTAGACATCATCAACGCACGCGCTTCTAACTGGGCTTCCAGCGTCAGCGGTACGTGAACAGCCATCTGGTCACCATCGAAGTCGGCGTTATATGCCGCACAAACCAGCGGGTGCAGCTGAATAGCTTTACCTTCGATCAGTACTGGCTCAAATGCCTGGATACCCAAACGGTGCAGGGTTGGTGCACGGTTCAGCAGTACCGGGTGTTCGCGGATAACTTCGTCCAGGATATCCCAAACGACAGCTTCTTCACGCTCAACCATTTTCTTAGCAGCTTTGATGGTAGTGGCCAGGCCACGCAGTTCCAGCTTGCCGTAGATGAACGGTTTGAACAGCTCCAGTGCCATTTTCTTCGGCAGGCCGCACTGATGCAGACGCAGGTATGGACCTACGGTGATAACAGAACGACCGGAGTAGTCAACACGCTTACCGAGCAGGTTCTGACGGAAACGACCCTGCTTACCTTTGATCATATCAGCCAAAGATTTCAGAGGACGTTTGTTAGAACCTGTGATCGCACGACCGCGACGACCGTTATCCAGCAGGGCGTCGACCGCTTCCTGCAGCATACGTTTTTCGTTACGTACGATAATATCCGGCGCAGCCAGATCCAGCAGACGTTTCAGACGGTTGTTACGGTTAATCACGCGACGATACAGATCGTTCAGATCTGAAGTTGCGAAACGACCACCATCCAGCGGAACCAGCGGACGCAGATCTGGCGGCAGAACCGGCAGAACGGTCAGGATCATCCACTCTGGTTTGTTACCAGACTGCACGAACGCTTCCAGCAGTTTGATACGCTTGGTCAGCTTTTTACGCTTGGTTTCGGAGTTGGTTTCGTTTAGCTCTTCGCGCAGAGTTTCACACTCTTGCTCCAGATCCATGCTTTTCAGCAGGGCCTGGATTGCTTCCGCACCCATCTTCGCATCGAATTCGTCACCGAACTCTTCCAGCGCGTCCAGATACTGCTCTTCAGTCAGGATCTGTTGACGTTCCAGGTTGGTCATACCGCCTTCGATAACGACATAAGATTCGAAGTACAGTACGCGTTCGATATCACGCAGCGGCATATCGAGCAGCAGGCCGATACGGGACGGCAGCGATTTCAGGAACCAGATGTGCGCAGTCGGAGACGCCAGTTCGATGTGGCCCATACGCTCACGGCGTACTTTAGTCTGGGTCACTTCAACGCCGCACTTCTCACAGATCACACCACGGTGTTTCAGGCGCTTGTACTTACCGCACAGGCACTCGTAGTCTTTTACCGGCCCAAAGATACGGGCGCAGAAAAGGCCGTCACGCTCAGGCTTGAACGTACGGTAGTTAATGGTTTCCGGCTTTTTAACTTCACCAAAAGACCATGAACGGATCATGTCTGGCGAGGCCAGAGCAATTTTGATCGCATCAAACTCTTCGGTTTTAGTCTGCGCTTTCAGAAACTTTAATAAATCTTTCACGGATTTGCTCCCGTCGGAGTTAGCACAATCTGGCGCCGGGAATTATCCCGGCACCAGTGACCTGTTTGAGCGAGAGTTACTCGTCTTCCAGTTCGATGTTGATGCCCAGCGAGCGAATCTCTTTCAACAGTACGTTGAAGGACTCTGGCATGCCCGGTTCCATCTGATGGTTGCCGTCCACGATGTTTTTATACATCTTGGTACGACCGTTCACGTCATCAGACTTAACAGTGAGCATTTCCTGCAGGGTGTATGCCGCGCCATAAGCTTCCAGCGCCCACACTTCCATCTCCCCGAAGCGCTGACCACCGAACTGCGCCTTACCACCCAGCGGCTGCTGAGTAACCAGGCTGTAAGAACCGGTAGAACGCGCATGCATTTTGTCATCAACCAGGTGGTTCAGTTTCAGCATGTACATGTAGCCAACGGTTACCTGGCGCTCGAACTGCTCACCGGTACGACCGTCAAACAACGTGATCTGACCGGAAGTCGGCAGGCCACCCAGCTGTAACAGTTCCTTGATTTCAGACTCTTTCGCACCGTCGAATACTGGCGTTGCGATCGGCATACCTTTTTTCAGGTTTTCAGCAAGACGCAGAACTTCTTCATCACTGAAGGTATTCAGATCGACCTTCTGACGAACGTCTGTACCCAGATCGTAGGCACGCTGGATGAATTCGCGCAGTTTGGCGACTTCTTGCTGCTGTTTCAGCATGGCATTGATTTTCTCGCCAATACCTTTCGCAGCCATACCCAGGTGGGTTTCCAGAATCTGACCGATGTTCATACGAGACGGTACGCCCAGCGGGTTCAGTACGATGTCTACCGGCGTGCCGTTTTCATCGTAAGGCATATCTTCGATCGGGTTGATCTTAGAGATAACACCCTTGTTACCGTGACGACCTGCCATTTTGTCACCAGGCTGGATCTGACGTTTAACGGCCAGATACACTTTAACAATCTTCAGCACGCCTGGTGCCAGATCGTCGCCCTGAGTGATTTTGCGGCGCTTCGCTTCGAGTTTCTTCTCGAACTCGTGTTTCAGTTCGTCATACTGCTCAGCCAGCTGTTCCAGCTGATTTTGTTTCTCTTCGTCGGTCAGGCCGAGTTCCAGCCAACGGTCACGCGGCAGTTTGTCGAGCTTCTCAGCTTCAACACCACCGGAAACCAGCACCGCGTAGATACGACCAAACAGGCCAGCTTCGAGGATCTGCAATTCTTCAGACAGGTCTTTCTTCGCCTGCTTCAGCTGCATCTCTTCGATTTCCAGCGCACGTTTGTCTTTTTCTACGCCATCGCGGGTAAAGACCTGAACGTCGATAATCGTACCGGAAACACCGTTTGGTACGCGCAGAGAAGAGTCTTTAACATCAGACGCTTTCTCACCGAAGATTGCACGCAGCAGCTTCTCTTCTGGCGTCAGCTGGGTTTCACCTTTCGGCGTGACCTTACCAACCAGAATGTCGCCACCGGTGACTTCTGCACCAATGTAAACGATACCGGATTCATCCAGTTTGGAGAGCGCAGCCTCACCCACATTCGGGATGTCAGCAGTGATCTCTTCCGGCCCCAGCTTGGTGTCACGGGACACACATGCCAGTTCCTGAATATGGATGGTAGTGAAACGGTCTTCCTGAACAACACGCTCGGATACGAGGATGGAGTCTTCGAAGTTGTAACCATTCCATGGCATGAATGCCACGCGCATGTTCTGACCGAGCGCCAGCTCACCGAGGTCGGTAGACGGGCCATCTGCCAGCACGTCGCCGCGCTCAATTGGCTCACCCAGAGACACACACGGCATCTGGTTAATACAGGTGTTCTGGTTAGAACGGGTGTATTTGGTCAGGTTATAGATGTCGATACCTGCTTCACCCGGGTACATCTCGTCTTCGTTAACTTTGATAACGATACGGGAGGCATCCACGTACTGAACCAGACCGCCACGTTTAGCAACCGCAGTTACACCGGAGTCAACGGCAACAGCACGTTCCATACCGGTACCAACCAGCGGCTTATCAGCACGCAGAGTCGGAACCGCCTGACGTTGCATGTTCGCACCCATCAATGCACGGTTGGCGTCATCGTGTTCCAGGAACGGGATCAGGGACGCACCGACGGAAACCACCTGTTGGGTGGAAACGTCCATGTAGTCAACCTGGTCGCGGCTGAACAAGCTGGATTCGCCTTTGCTACGACAAGTTACCAGGTCTTCTTCAAAGTGGCCTTCGTCATCCAGGTTGGAGTTCGCCTGAGCGATAACGTAGTTGCCTTCTTCAATAGCAGACAGGTAATGAATTTCGTCGGTAACAACACCGTCGGTTACTTTACGGTACGGAGTCTCAAGGAAGCCGTATTCGTTAGTCTGTGCGTACACGGACAGGGAGTTGATCAGACCGATGTTCGGACCTTCAGGCGTTTCGATAGGACATACGCGACCGTAGTGAGTCGGGTGTACGTCTCGAACTTCAAAGCCTGCGCGTTCACGGGTCAAACCGCCTGGGCCGAGTGCGGAGATACGACGTTTGTGCGTAATCTCAGACAACGGGTTGTTCTGGTCCATAAACTGAGACAGCTGGCTGGAACCGAAGAACTCTTTAACCGCGGCAGAAATCGGCTTGGCGTTGATCATATCCTGAGGCATCAGGGTATCCAGATCGCCCAGAGACAGACGCTCTTTCACCGCACGCTCAACACGCACCAAGCCAACGCGGAATTGGTTTTCCGCCATTTCGCCTACGGAACGGATACGACGGTTACCGAGGTGGTCGATATCATCGACTTCGCCTTTACCGTTACGGATATCAATGAGCTTTTTCATCACTTCGATGATGTCTTCTTTGCTCAGGATACCGGAACCTTCGATTTCATCACGCAGCAGAGAGCGGTTGAACTTCATACGGCCAACCGCTGACAGATCATAGCGGTCTTCGGAGAAGAACAGGTTCTCGAACAGATTTTCAGCTGCTTCACGAGTCGGCGGCTCACCAGGGCGCATCATGCGGTAGATTTCTACCAGTGCGCTCAGACGATCGTTGGTTGGGTCGACGCGTACAGTTTCAGAAATGTATGCACCGTGGTCCAGATCGTTGGTGAACAGAGTTTCAATGCGCTTATGGCCAGACTGGCTCAGCTTCGCCAGCAGATCCAGGCTCAGCTCCATGTTCGCAGAGCAGATCAGCTCACCGGTAGATGCGTCAACATAGTCTTTAGATGCAACTTTACCTGCAATGTACTCAACCGGAACTTCGATATGTTTGATATCGTCTTTTTCCAGCTGGCGAATGTGGCGTGCAGTGATGCGGCGGCCTTTTTCGACGTACAATTTGCCGTTGGCTTCGATATCAAAAGAAGCTGTTTCACCGCGAAGACGCTCAGGAATGAGCTCCATCTGCAGCTTGTTATCGCGAATTTCAAAGACCACTTTGTCGAAGAACAGGTCAAGGATCTGCTCAGTGGTGTAGTTCAGTGCACGCAGAATAATGGTCGCAGGCAGTTTACGGCGACGGTCGATACGTACAAACAGGTTGTCTTTCGGATCGAATTCGAAGTCCAGCCAGGAACCACGGTAAGGAATGATACGCGCGTTATACAGCACTTTACCCGAAGAGTGGGTTTTACCTTTGTCGGAGTCAAAGAAGACGCCCGGGCTACGGTGCAGCTGAGAAACGATAACACGCTCGGTACCGTTGATAACAAAGGTGCCGTTGTCAGTCATGAGCGGAATTTCGCCCATGTAGACTTCTTGTTCTTTAATGTCTTTGACTGTGCCTTCCGGCGCTTCGCGCTCGTAGATCACCAGACGCAGTTTTACACGCAGCGGTGCCGAATAGGTCACGCCACGAATCTGACATTCTTTAACGTCAAAAACAGGTTCGCCCAGACGGTAGCTGACGTATTGCAGCTCAGAATTACCGCTGTAGCTCTTAATCGGAAATACGGAACGGAAAGCTGCTTCCAGACCATACTGTCCTTCAGGATCTTGCTCGATGAACTTCTGAAACGAGTCAAGCTGGATAGAAAGGAGATAAGGTATGTCCAGAACCTGCGGACGTTTACCAAAATCCTTACGAATACGTTTTTTCTCGGTATAGGAGTAAACCATAGGGTTCCTCAGCTCGCTGACAAGTCGACCCATCTGCCCACATAAGGCAGTTTTTTATGCAACACTATTTTGTTGACCGGAAAATGGAACACTTTCCGCAATACCTGTTTCTATCACGCTTAAACCATTTCATTGCAATTTACACAGCTCAGGAGCCCTAACCTGTCGCAGTATATTAAGTCGTCTATAGAAACAAGCATTGTCAGGACAACCAGTAGTCAAACAGTGTGAAATGCTACTGGCGCCTTACAGCGCAAAAAGGCTGGTGACCAAAAAGTCACCAGCCATCAGCCTGATTACTCAGGCTGCAACCGGAAAAGTTGGCTTATTTAACTTCAACTTCAGCGCCAGCTTCTTCCAGAGATTTTTTCAGTGCTTCAGCGTCATCTTTGCTCACGCCTTCTTTCAGAGCAGCCGGAGCAGATTCTACCAGGTCTTTAGCTTCTTTCAGACCCAGGCCAGTTGCGCCACGTACTGCTTTGATAACGGCAACTTTGTTAGCGCCGATACCTTTCAGAATTACGTCGAATTCAGTTTTTTCTTCAGCAGCTTCAGCCGGGCCAGCAGCTACAGCTACAGCAGCAGCAGCGGAAACACCGAATTTTTCTTCCATTGCAGAGATCAGCTCAACAACGTCCATTACGGACATAGCGGATACTGCTTCAATGATTTGATCTTTAGTGATAGACATTTAAATTGTTCCTGAATATCAGAATAAGTTTATACGTAAGCAGATGCTTTACAAAGATAACTGCGATTAAGCAGCTTCTTTCGCATCGCGTACAGCAGCCAGAGTACGAACCAGTTTGCCAGCCGAAGCTTCTTTCATGGTTGCCATCAGGCGTGCAATTGCTTCTTCGTAAGTCGGCAGAGTTGCCAGGCGGTCGATTTGCGACGCCGGGATCAGCTCACCTTCAAAGGCAGCGGCTTTGACCTCAAATTTTGCATTCGCTTTCGCGAACTCTTTGAACAGACGAGCAGCAGCGCCCGGGTGTTCCATAGAGTATGCAATCAGGGTCGGACCAACAAACGTGTCTTTCAGGCACTCAAACGGAGTACCTTCAACGACGCGGCGCAGCAGGGTGTTACGAACAACACGCATGTAAACGCCAGCTTCACGACCTGCTTTACGCAGTTCAGTCATTTTATCTACAGTTACGCCACGGGAATCCGCAACTACTGCAGACAGCGCGCCTTTGGCTACTTCGCTGACTTCAGCAACAATCGCTTGTTTGTCTTGAAGATTTAAAGCCATTAGCTTTGCTCCTGGATGTTTGCCAGAGCTCATGCTCTGGAACTCACTTCACTCAACTCGAAGAGGAGAGCGTCTTAATACGGTGAGCAGAAACAAGCCAGAGTATCCAAAAATAATCTTAGCGTTCTGTCACCGTCTACGCAGGGGATTAAGTTTCTGACGAAACACCTGCGGTCTTCGACGGAGGCCTGGATAGGCCAGGCTCCAACGAACAAATCTTGTCTATCTGTCGCTATTCAATCTGTGGCGGCGTTGACTGCCTTCGTTCACACCAGTCACATAGTTAACTATGCTCCTGGCAATTCACTCAGTTGTCGCCTTGCCACAGCCTGAATATCTCGGATATACGTCTGCAATTAGCAGAATCGTGGGGGTAAGATTGTAGACAAAATCACCGCCCACGTAAAGGCGAATATTAGTTCGCCACAGTCGCAGTCAGACCGGACTGATCAACGGCAACGCCAGCACCCATGGTGGTGGAGATACTGATTTTCTTGATGTACACGCCTTTAGCCTGAGTCGGTTTTGCTTTTTTCAGCGCAACC
>NZ_JAPUEW010000097.1:32076-34550 GCF_027492335.1 Klebsiella sp.
TTTCTTGATGTACACGCCTTTAGCCTGAGTCGGTTTTGCTTTTTTCAGCGCAACCAGCAGAGCTTCCAGGTTTTCTTTCAGTTTATCAGCGTCAAAATCCACTTTACCGATGGTAGTATGGATGATGCCGTTTTTGTCGTTACGGTAACGAACCTGACCTGCTTTAGCGTTCTTAACCGCTTCAGCAACGTTCGGAGTTACGGTACCAACTTTCGGGTTTGGCATCAGGCCGCGCGGGCCCAGAACCTGGCCCAGCTGGCCAACAACGCGCATTGCATCCGGGGAGGCAATAACAACGTCAAAGTTCATTTCGCCTTTTTTGATCTGGTCAGCCAGATCTTCCATACCTACCAGCTCTGCGCCAGCAGCTTTAGCTGCTTCAGCGTTCGGGCCCTGGGCAAATACGGCTACGCGAACTGAACGGCCAGTACCGTGCGGCAGTACAGTTGCGCCACGGACGTTCTGGTCAGATTTACGAGCGTCGATGCCGAGGTTAACGGCAACATCAACGCTTTCAACGAACTTAGCGGTAGCCAGTTCTTTCAGCAGAGTGATGGCTTCGTTGATGTCGTACTGTTTGGTCGCATCAACTTTGTCACGAATCACGGACATGCGCTTGGTCAGTTTAGCCATTTCTTAGTCCTCCACTACCAGGCCCATGGAACGTGCAGTACCTTCAATGGAGCGGGTCATCGCTTCAATGTCGGAACCAGTCATGTCGGCAGCTTTGGTCTGCGCGATTTCCTGCAGCTGAGCGCGGGAAATTTTACCAACTTTGTCTTTGTTCGGCTTACCGGAACCAGACTTAATACCAGCCGCTTTTTTCAGCAGAACTGCTGCTGGCGGGGTTTTGGTAACGAAAGTGAAAGAACGGTCAGCGTAAACGGTAATAACAACCGGGATCGGCAGACCTTTTTCCAGGGATTCAGTTTTTGCGTTGAACGCTTTGCAGAATTCCATGATGTTCACACCTTGCTGACCCAGTGCTGGACCAACCGGCGGACTCGGGTTTGCCATACCAGCTGCAACCTGCAGCTTGACGTAGGCTTGTACTTTCTTAGCCATTTAAATTTCCTCGTTTGGGTGTAGCGCCTTCAAAAGGCTCCCCGTGATAAATATCGCTTTATGGGCACAAGGCCCATAAAAACAAAAGGCGCGAAATTGTATGTCAATTTCGCGCCCCTTGCAACGATTAAAGCGTTGCTTTTTTGATCGGTCGTTAGGCTTTTTCTACCTGGGCAAAGTCCAGCTCAACCGGAGTTGCGCGGCCAAAGATAGAAACAGAGACTTTCAGGCGAGACTTCTCGTAGTCAACTTCTTCAACCACGCCGTTAAAGTCTGCAAACGGACCATCGCTAACACGTACCATTTCACCCGGTTCAAACAGCGTTTTCGGCCGCGGTTTATCGCCGACCTGCTGCAGACGGTTCATAATCGCGTCCACTTCTTTATCGCTGATTGGAGCCGGACGGTCAGAAGTACCGCCGATAAAGCCCATCACGCGTGGTACGCTGCGCACCAGGTGCCAGCTCGCGTCGTTCATCACCATCTGGACCAGAACGTAGCCAGGGAAGAATTTGCGCTCGCTTTTGCGACGCTGGCCACCACGGATTTCGACCACTTCTTCGGTCGGAACCATGACTTCACCAAACAACTCTTCCATATTGTGTAGCTTGATATGTTCACGCAACGAGGTAGCTACGCGACCTTCAAAACCGGAAAACGCCTGAACGACGTACCAGCGCTTTTTAGGAGCTTCAGACATCTCAGAACCTCAGGCCAGTGATAAAGGATACCAGGCGAACCAGAATACCATCCAGTCCCCATAGGATCAGCGACATTACAGCAGTCACTGCGGCAACAATCAGCGTAGTGTGCAGCGTTTCCTGGCGGGTAGGCCAAATAACCTTACGCACTTCAGTTCTCGCTTCACGAGCGAAAGCGACTGTAGCCTTACCTTTCGTAGTTAACAGCGCGACACCACCTGCTGCAGCGATCAGAATAACGACTGCCAGCGCACGCACTGCCAGCATAATGTCACGATAAAGGAAGTTGCCGACGATGGCCACAACCAGCAGCACGACAACGATCGTCCACTTCATCGCTTCGAGGCCGCGCCCGCTCCCTTGAGCTTCGGTATTCGCACTCATAAACCAACCTGTCACAAGAATTCAGACAACTATCTTCACCCCGCATGAATTGCGAGGCGACCAAACCGAAATGCTCTGTTGCGTTTCGGACTTAACGCCCTCTTCAGAGCCTGTCTCAGCAATGATTATGGCTCAAAAAATCACTGATGAGCCAGGTTCTGGTGTGAAAGCGTGCAAAAAGGGCATCAAATGATGCCCTTTTATTGCGCATTGCGTCAAATGTTATCAGTGATTAGCCGAGAACTTTAGCAACAACGCCCGCGCCAACGGTACGGCCGCCTTCACGGATTGCGAAACGCAGACCGTCGTCCATTGCGATCGGGT